>JAFGDC010000140.1 GCA_016932295.1 candidate division CSSED10-310 bacterium | reverse complement strand
GCATATCCAAGATCTTCCGCCAGGCCGAGACGAACATTCCCTGCCTGGAGGGTGAGACCAATGGGATCGGCCGCATCGTGACTTACCGAAAAGGGGTGAACCCTTATGCCGCCTATGGTGAACTCACGTCCGGTTTGAATTATCGTGACGGGTATATTGGTTCCGAGCTTCTCGTTCAAAGCGGCGCGTGTGACATCATTACACCAGACCGGCAGCCCATACCGTTTGACCATGACGCGAAGGCCGGCCACATGATCGATGTGTTCATGACTGATGATGATGCCGTCCAGGGACGCGGGATCGATGCCCAGGACGCCGAGTCGCATTTCGATCTGCCGCGCGGACAGACCGGCATCCAGCAGGATGCGCCGGCCGTCGGCTTCGACGAAATAGCAGTTTCCCTTACTGCCGCTGCCAAGGGTCGCAAATCTGAATGTCATGCGGTTATCACCCCGTGTGACCGAAACCGCCATCACCCCGCGTCGTCTCGGATAATTCGGCCACCTCCACAATAGCAATCCGCGCGACAGGTGCAACCACCATTTGGGCGATGCGGTCGCCGCGATTTATTACGAAAGGCTTTGTCCCAAAATTTACGAGCAGCACACGAACATCACCTCGATAATCCGCATCGATGGTGCCTGGTGAGTTCAGAACGGTCACGCCGTGTCTGAGCGCCAAGCCGCTGCGCGGCCGGATCTGGGCTTCGTAGTGCAATGGGATAGCCATCCTGAAGCCACAGGGGACGAGCGTCCGCTGTCCGGGTGGCAGGATAAGGGGGTTGTGGATCGCCGCGTACAAATCCATCCCGGCGGCACCAGGGGTCATATAGCGCGGCAACTCCAAACCGTCAGCGAATGAAAGGCGGAGCAACTCGATTCGAATGGGTTCACGAGGTTCTCCGCCCTCCGCCATCACCGATCCTGTCAATCGTAGTCTTTTGGTTCGCGTCGTCCTGAATCAGGTCGTGGCTGCGGCGGCCTGTGGCTGGGACCACCGCTTCTGTCGCCGCGAAAGTCGTCGCCGCCGCGCCTGGGTGGTCGGCGATCGCCGCCCTGGTCCCTGCTGGGGGGGCGCCGACTCCTGCCGCCGCCTGGATAAGGCCGTCTGTCGCCGCGCCGGTCATCGCCGCGCCGGTCATCTCGCCGGTCATCTCGTCTGCCGCCGCCGCCTTCCCGACGTGGCTCGGCGCCCGGCGGGATGTCATCATCGGTGAGAAGATCCCGGCGACCCAGGCGAACCTTGCCCATGTTGTCGATATCAATTACCTTGACTTCAACTTCATCGCCCTCGGTGAACAGGTCCCTGATGTCCCGAACGTGATAGTTCGCGGCCTCGGAAATATGCAGGAGACCATCGACTCCGGGCAGAATTTCCAGGAAACAACCGTAATTCTCAATGCGGCGAACTTTACCAAGATACACCTTGCCTATTTCCGGCTCCTCCACCAATTTCTCGATGGTTTCACGGGCGCGCAAGGCGTTCTCCTCGTTCACCGAGGCGATCTTGATGGTGCCGTCGTCCTCAATATCGATCTTGGTGTCGGTGTCCTGGATGATCTTCCGGATGATCTTACCCTGCGGGCCGATAACCGCCGCGATCTTCTCAATGCTGATCTTCATGATGATGATTCGCGGGGCATGAGGTTTGAGATTGGCGCGCGGCTCGGCCAGGGCTTGCGCCATGGTCTCGAGGATATGGGTCCGGCCGACACGGGCTTGCTCGAGGGCTCGTTCCATGATCTCGGCGGAGATACCCTTGATCTTGATGTCCATCTGGATGGCGGTTATGCCGTTGATGGTGCCGGCCACCTTGAAGTCCATGTCGCCGGTATGATCCTCCTGGCCGGTAATGTCGGACAGGATGACGACATCGTCGCCTTCCTTGATCAAACCCATGGCGATACCCGCCACCGGCGATGTGATGGGAACACCGGCATCCATCAGGCTCAGTGTGGCGCCACAGACCGTCGCCATTGATGATGAGCCATTGGAAGCCATGATGTCAGACACGATACGCAAGGTATAAGGGAAGTTTTCCTCGGTGGGCAGCACCGATTGCAGAGCCCTTTCCGCCAGCGCGCCATGACCGATTTCACGCCGCCCCGGACCGCGCAGAAAACCGGATTCGCCCACGCAGAATGGCGGGAAATTGTAGTGCAGCATGAATTTCTTTTTGCTTTCACCTTCGAGGGCATCGATACGCTGTTCATCGGACGTGGTGCCTAGTGTGGTGGTGACAAGCGCCTGGGTCTCGCCGCGGGTGAACAGTGCGGAGCCATGGGTCCTGGGCAGCAGGTCTACTTCACAGGTAATGGGTCGGATCTGTTCGAAACCACGCCCGTCCAGGCGATGGCGTTCCTTGATAATGACCCGTCTGGCCTCGTCGTGGACCAGGTCGCTGAAGATCGTTTTCAAACTGGCAGTCGCGCCCTCGGCGGACACGTCGTACAGTGCCAGGAATTCGCTTTTCAGCTCGTTCATACGCAACTGGCTTTCCTTCTTGTCCTTGATACCGAAGGCAAGCGTCACCTGCTGCCGGTAATGAGCGAGAACCGCATCGTGGCCATCGAATGCGGCCCCTTCGGTCAACTGCGGAGTGAACTCACGCCGCTCGATCACGCGTTTCGGCTTGCCCACCAGCTTGCGAAGCTCTAACTGCATCTCGTTGATCGCGCGCAGCGGTTCGATGGCGAAATCCAGGGCCTGCCGAATGGTTTCCTCGGAAACCTCCCGACCGCCACCTTCGACCATGGCCAGCGCTTCCAGCGTGCCGCAGACCACAATGTTCAGCTCACCCGTTTCCTGCTCTTCGAAGGTGGGGTTGACGATGAATTCGCCGTTCCGCCGCCCGATTCGGACAGCGCTTACCGGGCCGTCAAAGGGGATGTCCGAGATCATGAGGGCGGCCGATGCGCCATTGATGCCAAGGATGTCGGGATCACTTTCCGCATCGGCGGAGAATACAAAGGCGACGATATGAGTGGAACATCTGAAATCGTTTGGAAACAGTGGCCTGATGGGCCGGTCGATCTGCCTGGCGGCCAAGGTTTCGCGCTCGCTTGGGCGGCCTTCACGTTTGAAGAAACCGCCGGGAATCTTGCCGGCGGCGGCGGACCGTTCACGGTAATCCACCATGAGCGGGAAGAAGTCGATATTGGGATTGGTTTGCCGATCGGCGACCGCCGAAACAAACACCGAGGTGCCGCCAAGGGTCACCATCGCGGCGCCGTCAGCCTGATGTGCCATACGTCCAGTTTCGATGGACAGAATCCGCCCACCAGTACTCGTCTCTAACTTTTCTATCATGTTATAACCAAATTGGATGCGGAAGCTACTTACGTAGTCCTAGTTTCTTGACAATCGAACGATACCTCTCGATGTCCTTGCTCATCAGGTAATCCAGCAGCCTGCGGCGCCGGCCCACCAGGATGAGCAATCCACGTCGGGAATGGTGATCTTTCTTGTGTGATCTGAGATGTTCCGTCAGTTGATTGATCCTGTTCGTCAGGAGTGCGATCTGAACTTCCGCCGAGCCCGTGTCCCATTCATGGCGTCGGTGTTCTTCGATGATATGTGTCTTTGTTTCCTTCGCGTTTGGCATTACATTCCTCCACATCATGCCGGCTGAATGTCGGTGGAAGTCTTCTTCATGACCCACCTGATCACAGGCGACCTGAGTTTAACATTGCTATAATAGGCAGTCTCCGGGAGTCTGTCAATTCCTGTATCGACTATGGCGATTAAATGATCGGCATCATTCACCACCCGCGCGTACCTGGTGCCGGGCCGCGGTTCATCGACCCAGGCCGCGTCCGACGGTGCAATCGGTTGATTCCTGACGAGCGTGGCCGGTTGTTGGACACGCAATTTGGGAAGATGCTCCACCGCGTCCTCGATGGACACGAGCAGGTGCGCCGCGGCGGTGGGAAGTTGCGCCAGGGCGTCCGGCAGGGGAATGGCGCGATCGATGGAACAGCCGGCCGCAGATGTCCGCCGCAGTGTGGTCACACAGGCTCCGCAGCCCAGCACGGCGCCGATATCCGCCACCAGGGTCCGGACATAGGTGCCGGGCGAACAGGTAATCCGCAGGGTGAATTCAGGTATGTCGCAGCATTCCAGTTCCAGCCGGGTAATGAAGATCCGGCGCGGCCGCCGTTCGACAATGCGGCCCTGGCGGGCTAATTCATACAAGCGGCGGCCCTCATGATGTACAGCCGAAAACATGGGTGGGACCTGGTCGATGGCTCCCCGGAATCGCGGCAAAACCGCCGCCACCGCCGCTTCGTCCAGGTCCGGTACGGTGGTTCGCCGTAGCACGCGGCCATCGAGATCATGACTGTCAGTCTCCAGGCCGAGACGGCCCCGTACCATGTATTCCTTACTACTGCCCACCAAGAAGTCAGCCACCTTGGTGGCGCGTCCGATGAGGATGGGCAGCACGCCGGTGGCGGCTGGATCAAGCGTCCCTGCATGGCCGGCGCGTTTGACTCCACAGGCCCGGCGCACCGCCTGAACCACCTGGGATGATGTTGGTCCGGCAGGTTTGTCGATCACCAGCACACCACACAATGAGGGATCAGTTCCCGTCGCCATGTTCCTCTTCCGGCTCGACCAGTGTATCCGGCTGCGCATCCAGGTTCTCACCGTCCGCGAACAGATCCGCGATGGTGTCGAGAATCCTGCTGCCTTCCTCGAAGCCGAGATCATAATGGAAGGTGAATTGTGGCACGTAGCGCAGCGTCAATTTCGTTCCCACATTGGCCCGAATGAAACCGGCGGCTCGCTGGAGCGCGGCCATGACCTGTCGGATTTTCTCGGGCCTGTTGTCATGGCCCACCACATAGATGTTTGCCTGGCGAAGATCAGCACTCATGCTGACCCGGGTGACGGTCAATCCCTTCACGCGGGGGTCTTTGATCTTCCTTATTAGCAGCTCGGAAATCGATTGATGTACCAGGTGCGATACCCGATCAATCCGTCGGCTTGCCATGACTTACTCCAGATTGATTTCATAATGCAGAAGTTCGGCTCCACCGAACTCCCGCACGAAGTTCACGACCTGGTCAAGCAGGCCGTTCAGATACTTGCCGTCCGCGCCCACGCTGGCAACTCCCAACTCGCACTTCTGCCACAGGTTTTGGCTCCCGACTTCAGCCACGGCGATATTGAATTTGCCCCGCAAGCGGTCCTTGAGGCTGCGCACCACGTGGCGCTTGCCCTTCAGAGACTGCACTCCCGGTATATGGAGTACCATATAGAGAACCGCCACTATCAACGGACATCCTCCATTGCATCCTTCATTCGCCGCACCCTCCGCACCGGCAACCGGCCGCGTTACGGCCCCTCCCTGAAAACGATCTACAGACAGCCCTTGGTCTCCTCTATGCGGTACACCTCGATCTTATCGCCTTCGGCGAATTCATCGAAGCCGTCGATGCCGATCCCGCACTCGAATCCAGTACCCACTTCCCTGACATCATCCTTGAACCGTTTGAGCGAGCCGATTTGCCCGCAGTGGATTTCTTCATCTTCGCGGAAGACCTTGGCTACAGCGTTTCGTTCCACCTTGCCGTCCTGCACATAACAGCCGGCGATAGTGCCCAGTCGGGAGATGGAGAAGACCTGGCGCACGATGGCCATACCCATGCGGACCTCTGTCTTGATCGGATCCAGCATGCCTTCCATCGCCTTCCGCACGTCATCCAGCAATTCGTAGATCACCTTGTAGTTACGGATTTGAATCTTTTCGCGTTTGGCAACCACTGGCACGTTTGGTTCCATTTTGACATTGAATCCCACGACCGTCGCATTGGAGGATGAGGCCAACATGACGTCGTTCTCGGAGATAGCTCCGACCCCCGAATGGAGAACCGAAACCTTGACTTTGTCGGTGCTGAGTTTCTCCAGTGCCGCATTGACGGCTTCGCAAGCGCCTTGCACATCGCCTTTCAAGATGATGTTGAAGTCCTTCACCGTACCCTCCTGGATGCGGCTGAAGAGATCTTCGAAGGTGATTTTCTGCGAATTTATGCGATCGCGCTCCTTGGCGCTTTCCCGGCGGGTCTCGGCGATGACCTTGGCTTCCCGCTCATTTTCAACCACCTGGAAAGGATCGCCGGCCTGCGCAATACCGCAGAGCCCCAGCACCTCCACCGGAGTAGCGGGTCCCGCTTCCTTGATGCGCTTTCCCTGGGCGTTGATCATGGCGCGCACCTTGCCGTAGGTTGCGCCGATGACGAACGGATCACCAATCCGCAGGGTGCCTTTCTGCACCAGGATGGCTGCAACCGAACCCTGACCCTTGTCAAGCCGTGATTCAAGCACCACGCCCCGGGCCGGCGCGGTGGGATTCGCCTTCAGCTCCAGTAACTCAGCATTCAGCAATACCATTTCGAGGAGATTGCCGAGGCCCTGGCGGGTCTTGGCG
>JAFGDC010000139.1 GCA_016932295.1 candidate division CSSED10-310 bacterium | reverse complement strand
TACCCTCGATCATGCCGACCCGGGCAAGCCTCGGATACTCCGGATTGACCCTGCGGATCAGGCGCGGCTTCACCACCTCGGTGGTCAACTCGATGGGACCCTGTTCCACCGGTGGCGGCAGGCTCTGGTGTCCCAAGAAGATCATCGCATCGGGATCGAATGCCGCGTTTTCCTGCAATTCCGGCTCCCAAACATCCTCAAGCATTTCCGGCGCATCGGGCTCGGGAGCGGGGATCGGCCTCTGGTTGGCCGGCTTGCGAGTATCGTGCCTGGGTGGCTGGGTGGGGACGCGAGTCGGCCCCGGCAGGGGTTGAAATACGATATCGGTTGGTTGTTGTTCCACTGGCGGTTTCCTTGGCTGGATTTCACTTCGCCCGGCAGGCACGATCATGTAGATCAGCATGGCATGGCACAGGACGGAAATCAGTACCATGCGCTCCAACCGCCGGCGGTCCTCAAAATCCCGCAGTTCCTTGTCCCGCTGAAACTGATCATAGATCATGGCGCCCTCCTTGGCTCATCCGGTGTATCTGCCGGTTTGATACTTGAGATACGGATAGCATGGGCGGCTGTTTATGGGTGCAAGCGGTTCGGCGCCAGGTACGCCGATTCGGATGCGGCAACCGAGTTATCCCGGAAATACGAGAAGAGAATCCTCAATCGGTACCGCCGGTCATTCCAGGCGGATCATAGTTTTGACATCGGGTGGATATCGGCCGGGATGGAGCAGGTCTTTGGTGGCGGGTGAACCCATTGGATCGGCTCGGATCATCGAGGGCGCGGATGCCCCCTCCATCGATTCCTGCGATCATTGATCGACCATCTTCCCGCCGTGGTCGATACCCATTCACGATCAACGTGGTGAGCATCTGGAAGGCCGCCGGGGCATCTCCCGTTTCACCGGGGCCGGCGTAAGATCAAGGCGACAGATCCATCCGCGGTCAGGCCGGCAGACGTGCCGGCCCGAGAGAAAGACATGCCCGGCGGGCCGCGTCGTCACATCCCGCCGGGCGAGCGTTTGATAGAGGGTTATATGGGTATTCGGGGTGAGTGTAATCCTCAGTGGGAGCCGCGATCAACTGTCCTGTTCACTATCATGCAGGGGTATCCGGAATTCCAGTCCGATGCCGAAGGCGCTGTAGATCTCGACACCCGGGTAGTCTTCGATGTTTTCCTGGTCCGTGTCGGCATCCCATGCCGTGGCTGAGAATGTGTAATCGATCGTGGCCATGAGGTTGTCGGTGAGCCTGAAGGCGAATTCCGGTTTCAACCGGAAAGAGACGGCATTGGCTGTTGCATTGCCTTCATTGCGGTCCTCGATGTAGGGATCGTACCTGATACGGTCGTATTCCCAGTCGTATTCGGCATCGAAGAAGTATGAGAATCCCAATTGGAAACGGAACTGGAAATCATTGCCACCCATGAAATTCAACTCGGCATCCAGGCCGGTGGTCAGATCGCCTGTGGCCTTGGCGTTGCGTTCCGACTCGTACAGTTCACCGAACTCGTACTTGTCTAACTCGCCATCGGAGAATTCATATTTGAAGCTTCGATAGCCGAGTTTGAAATTGAAGTGCGGGCCGGCTCGCAGCCGAGCAAACAGATCGAGCGTGGTTCGCTCGACCGTGATTTCTCCATCCGTGTGCTCATCCCCGTCTTCCCATTCTCCGGTGAAGTCGTTCCCGCTCTTGGCGTATCCTACGCCGACGGCGAACATGTCATCCTCGCCGAAAGCGAACTCGGCACTCAATGATGGATTAAAATACTCTGTGGAGATATCGGCGGTGACATCCTGCACAGTAAAATCTCCCCAGGTGATACCTGTGCTGACATCGAAGAGCAGGCTGCCCGCCGATGCCGGCAGACCGGCCAACAACAGCACCAGCATGACGGAAAAAGGAATAATTCGTCCAGACATGAAATCCTCCTGTTTCAGTGTTAGATCACCACACATTCTCCCATGAACAGTAATAACCATAAACTGAATACTTGGTATGCGCAACTAATTCCGTTCGGTTTTTTTTACCGCCACTCGGCGGCCCCGGCAGTCAGTCATGGTAGGAGAATGCCCGGTAGCACGGGCCATGGAGCAGCGCGGTCATGTCCTGATCGGTGATACCGGCCCAGAACAGGAGATGATCCGCTGCTCCGCAGCCTTCCGGCCATGTAAAAGGCTGGATGACCTCATGCTCCGTCATGCCTTCATTGATGTCGGTCAGGAGGGAGTCCACCTCGGGAGGGTACTGCGCCCAGGTTGGCCAGAACCAGTAGTGTCCGATCCCCATGTCAAGAAATATGAACAACCGCACATTGTGTAACATAGCGCCGGATTCGTTGTGCAATAAGAGTTTCAGCCAGCAGGTGTCGCCTGGTTCAAAAACCGCGGCCGGCATATCGAGATGCATGGAGAAGAAAGGTGTGGGAGAGCGTGGTGGAGTGGCTGTCACCAACGGTGTGGGCGAAGGGGATGGTGGCGTCGTGGTGGCGGCGGGACTTGCGGTGGCGGTGGTTGTGGGAAGGTCGGTCGGCCTGGCGGTGGCGGATGGGCTTGGTGTGGGGGTCATGGTGATGGTGGCGGTCGGCCTCGGCGTATGGGAACCAGGGACCGTGGTGGGAGAAGGGAGTACCGTGAGGGCCGGCGAAGGAGTGGGTAGCAGCGTGGCCTGGTTGAAGAGGAGTGAGATGCTGTCACGCATGCCGTCGATAACCGCGACATCCGGGTGACCGTCAAGTTGGAAATCACCACAGGTGAGATCCGTGGGGAACGCCCGTACGCCGTATTTAAATGGTTCTTCGAAGAATGATCCGGCGCCCTGGTTCAGATATACCGAGATATCCTTGGCGGAACCATTGCCGACGACCAGGTCGGGATATGAGTCACTGTCTATATCGGTTATTTCCACGGCGTACGCATGCACACCGGCGGGATAGTTTTCGGCGGGAGCGAAGGTGCCGTTACCATGGTTGCGCAGCACATAGAGGTGTTCACCGAAAAAGCAGCACCCCACACCACCCAACGCGACGGCCACGTCGTGATCGCCGTCGCCATCGAGATCACCCACCGCCATGCCCCGTGGTCCGATGTCCGGCACCGCGGTGAAGTCGATGATGAAGTCTCCGTGACCGTTATTGATAAAGATGAAAATACGCTGGTCTGGAGCCGGACAGGATCCCGGTACGCTCACCACCAAATCCGGCAGCATGTCGCCGTTGAAATCAGCGCAGACGACGTCGTACGGATCGTTTTGAACATCGTACTCCACTGGTGGTGAAAAAGCGCCAATGCCGTTGTTGAACAACACCGAAAGCAGGTGATCGGTCTGGTTGGTAACCGCCAGATCGATTGCCGCATCACCGTTAAAATCACCGCAGGCGATTCGCAGGGGGTAGTCTGCAACGGTGGTCATCGAGCCGTTGCTGAATCCGCCGGCACCGTCGTTGATGAGCACCGCCACGGCATCGCCGGTGTTCAGGGTGACCGCCAGATCCACCAGGCCGTCGCCGTCAATGTCGGCGGCGGCGAGATCGCCCGCTCCTCCGCCCACGGTATATGCCGTCGGTTCATCGAATGTACCGTCACCGCGCCCCAGCAGTACCACAACCGTGTCCTCGTTACGGCTGGTCGCCGCCAGATCGAGCCAGCCGTCGCCATTCAGATCATGGCTCAGAATCCCCACCGGATTGGCCCCGGTGACTATCGTCGTCATCTGTTCGAAGCTGCCGTCGCCGCGGTTGAAATGGGTGGAGACGATGGCGCTCATCTCGGCCACGGTCACCAGGTCAATGTCGGCGTCACCATCAAGATCCAGGCACGCCATCCCGGTGGCGGCGTCACCGGTGGTATAACAATCGCCAAAGATGAATCCGCCGGCGCCGTCATTGAACAGGGTGCATGCTGTCGCATCCTGGCTGTGTAACAGGAGTATATCGGGCAGTGCGTCACTGTTCAGCAAGGTTCCGGCGACATCGATCGGTTCATCGCCTACCTGCATGACCAGAAGGGGAGTGAAGATGCCGTCGTCATTGCGCAGGCAGACAAGTTCGTTTGACTCCACGCAGACGACCGCCAGATCAAGATCCGAATCGCCGTCCAGGTCGACTGTCGCAATGCCCTCGGGACCTTCGCCCACGGGATACTCCACCCCTTCCGCCAGGGCGCCGCCGCCCAGATTGATGAAAATGCTGACATCGCCGGACCCGCTATTCGTCACCGCCAGATCTGCCAAGGTATCACCGTTGAGATCAGCAGCGACGGGTATGTGCGGAAGGTCCCCGGCGACATGGTAGTCCGGCTGGGAAAAGCTGCCGCTGCCCAGGTTGGTGAACACCGCCAGATTGCCACTCCGCCCGGCAGGATCAGCGGTATTGGCGGTGATCAGTTCCGGCAGCCCGTCGCCGGTCAGGTCGGCGCACGTCAGCCCGTACGGCTCCGCCTGGACTCTAAGCCGCGGATTGGCCGTGAATGAGCCACCCACGTTCTTATAGGTTCGCACGCTGGAGTCTGTCCGGCATACCACCACGAGATCCGGATCGAAATCGCCATCGAAATCAGCGCTGGCCAGCGCCATGGGATCACCGGTTGCTTCGAGAGTGGCGGCCGGGGTGTACGAGCCGTCACCGTTGTTGAGGAACAACTGCACGATATCCGCGATCCTGATACTTAGTGCCATGTCCGGCCAGCCGTCGCCGTTAAAATCCGCCGTGGTTACGTCATGGGGGCGTAATGGAGTGAAATAGTCCAGTCTCGAATCGAAAAAGTGGTTTTCGATCGCCCCCGCTGATGCCGCGTACAACCACCAGGATACCAGGAAGAGGATTGTGAAAATGCGCGGAGGAACGCATTCCGCGAGCGCAGAGAGAGTGCTTTTCATCAAGGTGAACCCCCTTCGGGTCAGTCTGGTCATCACGGAATCCAGCCGAATTCCGCCGTGCTCCACAATCCCATAATACGGGCGCAGTCCTTGCTCAGCACCGCGCCATAGAACACAAGCCCCTCGGCCTGGCTGGGCTCCTCGGGCCAGGTGAAGTGAAGAATGGTTTCGGTGGTGACCGTGATCCCGAGGTCGATGGGATCGTAGGTGAAGGTTTCGGTCCACATGGGATGCCAGAAATAAAGACCGTATACGTCGAGTACGGTGACCAATGGTTGGTCCTCGTATGTATCGGGACCAGGATTGCAGATGACGGCACGCAGCAGGAATTCGTCTCCCGGTCTGAAGCATGCTTGTGAAAGCATGAGTGATACACCGAAGGGGGGGATGGTCGGGAGTGCCGTGGCTGAAGCCGCGGAAGTGGGTTCAGGGGTGGCGGTCGGCGGCGGTGTCGCGGTTTGGTCGGGGTAGGGACTGGGGGTGGGAAATGAAGCGGGTAGGTAGTGGAAACCCATGTCCATGACTCCCGCATCCACCCCGTCGTCACTCCGGGTGGTGAGTTGATTCATGCAGACCTGGTCCAGCGGCCAGGGGTGGCAGGCGGCCTGCGCTGGACCACTACCCGCATCCTTGCAGGGACTGTCGTTCGGCTGGCCGCATGACTGGTGACTCAGGTAATGAGCGCCTCCACTGCCGGAGACGAACAGGGGATCATCGTCGAGATTGCCGGCACCGGTGAAACCTCCCCCGACATCACAATAGGTCACCATGGGCGCACCGGCCGCTACATGAAAATCGTCTGGCTCATTTCCCCAGACGATGCAATCGGTGATTGTCGGCGAGGAATCGGAACATAGAATGCCACCACCGAAGGCTTGAGAAACGTTCGCCGCGATAGTGCAGGAAGACATCTCGGCATGTCCGCCGCAGAAATCGACCGCGCCTGTTTCCACCCCATGATTGTCGAAAAACAGGCAATTACGGATCGTGGGCGAGGTGCCGCAGCAACAAAGCGCGGCGCCTTCATCCGCGTGGTTTCCCGTGAAAATGCAGTTGATGATGGTTGGGTTGGAGGCCGCCATGCAACGCACGCCACCTCCCGAGTCGGCGCTGCCGTTGCGCAGCGTGAAACCGCAGAGCACCGTCGCCGCCGTCTCCTGGTGATTGAACACGAACGCCTGACCGCTGTTTTCGCGATCGATCACACACCCGCCCGGTCCATTGGCCGAGGTCACGATTATCCGCTTGCCGTTTGTTCTGACACCTTTGTTTCCTGTACCGCAATAGGTGCCGTCCGCCACCACCACCCAGTCGCCGTCCGTCGCGGCATCGATGCCGGCCTGGATGGTGGACTGCCCGGATGGAACCTGGATGACCGCGCTTTCGGCGGCGGCTGCAAGCAGGATTACAAATAAAACCGCGACTGTCGTCCGATCATGTGTGTACATAATCATACTCCCTTCATTCATTATTCTTGTTTATTCCCGATTGCGCCTTTGTGTCAATATACGCATGGTTTCTGAACATTCGCCGCCCGGCCCGAAGTCTAGGATAGCCCAGGTGCCAACCATTCCACATCTGCGGTGATGGAACGCGCCGGGGGCTTATCCCCGGATACTGTCCGGGTTTGGTTTGCTGGTATATATAGTTCACATAGGCAATAAGCTCGTTCGTTTGCGAAAAACTGGCGGCAGGTTCGGCATCCATTAGTTACCTGAGTTTTCTGGAAACTACCGCCGATCGGGGGAGTCCACCGATCCGGAACGTGCTTGACATAATCGGCGCCGTTTGTTATCAACAGAAATGATTGTGCTGGTAGTCGGCAATGGCCGACCGGGGAAGCCGGTGAAAATCCGGCGCTGTCCCGCAACTGTTACCGGGGACGAAGCCCGCATGTGCCACTGGAGAATTCCGGGAAGGCGCGGGTGGAGGTTGATCCGGAAGCCAGGAGACCCGACCAGCGCGTTCGCCGGTCTTTTCGAGGGGTGAAAGACGGTGAAGTGAGTCAGCCCCGGCTGGCTTTTTTTTTACCCCGGCGGGGAATGTCATGCTGCGTTGCATGGTCTGTGGTATCTGGACACTGATTCTCCTGCCGTGCCTTTACGTGAAGGCAGCGGAGCCGGTTCCCGGCGGTTCCTTTGAGTATGATGAGGAGCAGGGCGGATACCGCTACGATGTCGTGCTGGTGGTGCGCGAGGATAAACCGGTCGATCTGCATGCCATCGACGAACTGCCCGCCTTCGTGACGGTCATCGATATCGATGAACTGGAAGCCGGACATCTCAGCCTGCCGGAAGTGCTGAGTCGTTCGGTGGGCGTGACGGTCAAGGATTTCGGCGGGCTGGGAGCGCTCTCCACCGTATCGGTCCGCGGTTCTTCCGCCAACCAGGTGGTTGTCCTGCTTGACGGTGTGCGCCTCAACACCGCTTCGGACGGCGGTGTCAATCTGGCCAACCTGCCGTTGGGTGCCATCGAACGCATCGAGGTGCTCAGGGGCGCGGATTCGGCAGTCTATGGTGACGGCGCCATGGGCGGCGTGGTCAACCTGATCTCGCGCAAGGCCGACAAGCCCGGCGCAACTTTCGGCGCCACCCTGACGTACGGCTCGATGGCGACACTGCGCGCCGGCTTGAGTGCGGGTTTTTCCAGCCGGCGGATCGCCTGTCGTTTTCATGGCTATTACGACCGGAGTGAGGGAGATTTCCCCTTCACCAATGACAATGGCACTATGAACGACACCGACGACGATTTCGAGGATGTCAGGCGCAACAATCAGGTGATGAGCGGCGGCGGCTCGCTGTGGTGGCGCATTCCCATGCCGGATAACGACTGGGAAATCTCCGGCAGTCTGGACAGTCGCTACTCGGAAAAAGGCGTACCCGGGATCGTTACATTCCCATCCCGGCACGCCCTCCAGCACGACCGCCGTCTTACCGGCGCCGTCACTGTTACGCGCCGGAGCCTGCTGAAGGTTGCGGACAGTCTTGTCATGGAGGTGACCGCCAGGCGTCTCGGTCTGGATTTCGAGGATCCGCGCGGCGAGCAGACCGGGGTGCCGGTTCGGACCAGGCAGCGCACCAACGCGCTGGACGGCAAGCTGTCGTATGCGTGGAACCTTTCGCGGACACGCTTCAGTATGGCATTGCACGGCAGCGGCGAGCGGCTCGGGGATGATCAGTTCGATGCCCCCCGGCGCACCTCGTGGGCAATCTCCGCCCGTCAGGAACTGGAACTGGTTAAGGACCGCCTTTGGGCAACGCTGCTGGAGCGCCATGATCATGCCTCGGAGATTGGCGGCCGGTTCAGCCCCAAACTCGGTTTGCGCTGGGCCGTCAACGAGCGGTTCGCAATCAAGGGTAATGCGGGCGCCGGCTTCCGGTCTCCATCCTTCAACGAACTTTACATGAACATGGGCTTTTACACCGGCAATCCCGATCTCGAACCGGAATCCACCATCGGCTACGACTGCGGCGCCAGCCTGCGACTCGATCCATTCGACTTGGAGCTGGGCATCTTCCAGCAGGACAGTGAAAACCTCATCCAATACCTTCTGGTGTCCGGCTACCGGTTCAAACCATACAATATCGGCGCGGTGCGTTCACGGGGAGTGGAACTGAACGCTTCCTGCCGGTTCTCCGACTCGTTCAGCGTCACGACCGCGTATACCTACCTGCAAGCGGTGGATCGCACCGCCGACCGCAACCAGGCCGACAGGCTGATCCCCGGCCGGCCCGAGCACGAGGCGTTCCTGCGGGCGGAGTTTGAAAGGAAAAAATGGAGTGTCTCAGGGGAGTGGCGGTACCTTGACGGTAACTACCTGACCCGCGCCAATACCCACAAGCTGCCGGTCCGGCGGACGGCGAATTTCGGGCTGCGGTATTCAGTGACCAACGCCGTGCGGATCGGTCTGGAAGTGCAAAATCTCACTAATGATCGGATCGTGGATGTGCTGGGTTTCCCGTTGCCGCCGCGATCGTTTTTCGCCACCATCGGCTGGCGGGAATAGGATGTGATGATGAGAACAGGATTGAGCGCAACGGTGTTGATGGGCGTGCTGTCCGTTGTCGTCTCTGCGCAGGGGATAGTGCTGTACGATTTGGATCATGGCGCCGCCAATTCCATCGGCCAGGCGTTGCGGACCGCTGCTGGGCTGGCGACGATCACTTGCGTAACGGCGCTCAACATCGATGGCATCGAGGGCGACGAGTGGCTGCTGCTTGCGGGGGATGGCCGCCTGGTGGGACTGGATCTGACGGACCTGTCGCCGGTCCTGGAAATCGACGAGCAGGATCTGCGGTACCTGTTCGGCCTCGGGATCGGCACGGGGGATGTCGCCAGCCTTTGTCTTCCAGACGATGGTCATGAATTGCTCCTGTACCGGGATATATCTGGGGGGAGCTTCCATGCCGTCGATTTTGCCGCTCAGACCACCGGTGCATATGCTGGTCCATCACTGCCGGAAGGCTTCTGCACCGGCTTCAGTTATACGAGTGCCGTGGATCAGGGCATTCTCAATCGCGACGATTTCGGTTTGTGGTACTACCGGGCCATTCTGCCCGGCGGGTTTTTGGGCGAGCCGTTGATGGTCAACCTCGGCGGCCTGTTTGGAGGCGTGACCTGGGGGCTGACGGAGATGGAAACGGCCGGCGTTCACTTTCTTGTCGCCGTGATGGCGGAGAATGAACCGACGCCGACGCCGGCGCCATCGGTCACGCCGACTGCACCCCCCGGCGGCCGATATGAAGCGGTGATCGCCATGGGTAATGAGTGGAAGCTGTGGAGCGTCGATTGCCAGGATTTCGAGGTCACGCCGCGCCGCGCCCCTACGGGGCTTTCACCTAATACACTTGTCGCACGCGCCGACCATGTCTACGTCGTCAACAGTCTTTCCAATTCCATCGGCGTCTATTCGGTTCCGGACCTGGAGATGGAACGTGAGATCGGGTTCGGTCCGGGCAGGAATCCCTTTGCCATGGCATTCAAGGATGAAGCGCATTGTTATGTCACCAATTTCATCGCCAACAGCGTCTCCCTGCTGCGGGTGACGGACGGCACGGTGGTGGCCGAGATTCCCCTTCCCGCCGGTGCCGAGCTGCCCCATGACGAGGGCGTCGTCACCTATGCCCGGCCGGAAGGCGTGGCGGTGGTTGGCGGGACCTGTTACGTGGCCTGCGCCAATCTCCAATACGAGTTTGTGGCGGGCGGCCCCGGTATCGTCTGTGAGATCGACGCCGCTACCGACCAATTGACCGGATGGTTCGAGAGCGGCGGCAGGGACACGGTGTCCGTCGACTGGGAGCCTCGTTGGCCGGACTGGTTGTGGCTGACCAGCGCGGGTGATTACCAAACGAGTACTGGATTCGTGGGGAACGGCCAGGTATCGATCTGGTCGATATCCGAACGCTGTCTGGTTGATCAGATTCCAGTGGGCGACGCGCCGTTCGAAATCGCCTTCGGCAGCGATCGAATCTATCTGGCAAGCGCCATGGACGGGCTGGTGGTGAGACTCGATCTGGCGGACCTGAGTCTGTTGTCGCCGGTGCCGCTGCCCAATGCGGGGCACGGGGTGAATTTTGTGTCGGGTCTGGAAATCGGTCC
>JAFGDC010000138.1 GCA_016932295.1 candidate division CSSED10-310 bacterium | reverse complement strand
TATCGGCGGGATTCTCTCCGGCGCTGGGATTTGTGCATACGGGCAAGATGTTGTCGTTCGTCTATGATGTGGCCGATCTGTACAAGACGGAGATCACCATTCCCGCTGCGTTTCACGCCGCAGCGGATGATTCGGCGAATCTGGAAAGGCGGGTGCGATTGGCGTGCCGTGACCGGTTTTCCGGAACGCGGTTGCTGGCGAGGATCATTCCGGACATCAAGAGTGTGTTGTTGCTTGACCGGCGGGCCGCGGGGGATGGGGAAGAGCGATATGACGAGGATGGGGCCGCGCCGGGAGGTTTGTGGGATCCGGAAGAAGGCGAGGTGGCGGGAGGACGCAGCCACGGGATAGAGGGCACTGATATGGGGGTGGCAGATGGTGGTGATGGTGCTTGAGAATGTGCCTGTGGGCTTACGGGGTGAATTGACCAGGTGGTTATTGGAGCCCAAGGCGGGCGTGTTTGTGGGGCGGATTTCAGCCATGGTGCGGGATCGTTTGTGGGAGAAGGCGTGCGGTTCTGCCAGGGACGGCGGATGCCTGATGATTCATTCGAGTGATACAGAGCAGGGGTACCGGATCAGGAGTTGGGGAAAGACTGCGCGTCGTATCGAGGACTTCGAGGGTCTTTTTCTGGTGCGTGTGCCGTAGTACAATGAGTTATGAAGTGTTGTCCCCACGCGTGTGGGGGTGAACCGTCGTGCGCAAGATGGTGGAAGAAATCGTCACCGTTGTCCCCACGCGTGTGGGGGTGAACCGGCATCGATCCATTGGGTGTATGGATACCTCGAGTTGTCCCCACGCGTGTGGGGGTGAACCGGCCCCTCCGATTTTCGCCGCCGAGCATACCGCGTTGTCCCCACGCGTGTGGGGGTGAACCGCTATCGCTCTCCATTCCCGTCTCTGCGCAGGAGTTGTCCCCACGCGTGTGGGGGTGAACCGAACAGGGCATGGGTACCTGGGTGAGCGTTTTCGTTGTCCCCACGCGTGTGGGGGTGAACCGGATGCGCTTCTCCGTATGCGGAAGAGGGCCAGGTTGTCCCCACGCGTGTGGGGGTGAACCGCGGGATTGCCGGTAATATTTCTTGATAACATTGTTGTCCCCACGCGTGTGGGGGTGAACCGAATGCTCACGAGCAATGGAGACGTGTGTTACCGTTGTCCCCACGCGTGTGGGGGTGAACCGTATGAGAACGCCGGTGCGGATGAATCTAACAAGTTGTCCCCACGCGTGTGGGGGTGAACCGGTTACGCCTCCCATGTTCAGTGAGGCGGACCTGTTGTCCCCACGCGTGTGGGGGTGAACCGTTAAGCATTGAGGCTGCAAAAGAAATCGTGAAGTTGTCCCCACGCGTGTGGGGGTGAACCGATATGGCGATAATCAGAGACATGTTCCGCGGTTACTTATTTTCCCTCACCCCTTCAGTTCCTCCACGGTCACCCCGTTCCCCAAGCCGACGAATAACTCCCGCATCCGCGCCACCTCGTCACCCGCCGTTAATACCAACCGCATCGGCGTCACCGACACCAGCATCCGACCCAGGACATCGTCATCGCTGGGATACCCATCACCATCGCCGCCATCCCCCAGGTCCGGCATGTAATAATCTCCCACCAACCGATACCCCGCTGCGTCTCCGCGCGGCGCCACCGCATACTCGTCCCCGTACCTGCCCGTCCCCTGCCGCGTCACCGCCACTCCCATGATCCGCGATGCCTCGACGTTGGGCACATTCACGTTCAAGAACACTCCACCCGGCAAGGGGGCGCCCAGCAGGATCGCCGCCAACCGGCCCGCATACCGCGCCGCCGTCTCGAAATGAGGAGCCGTGAACGTCGCCAGCGATACCGCCATGGCCTGGCAACCCAATATGGTTCCCTCCATGGCCGCCGCCACCGTTCCGGAATAGAAGACGTTGGTTCCGCTGTTCGCCCCCAGATTGATGCCCGATACCACCAGGGCCGGAGGCCGCGGGCACAATCCAGCCAGTGCCACCTTTACGCAGTCCGCGGGAGTGCCGGCCACCTCGTAGGCACTCGCCCCGCCGAAAATCGTGACGGGCCGCACCATGATGTCGGCATCAACGGTTATCCCATGCCCGGTGGCGCTCATCTGCCGGTCGGGCGCCACCACCATCACCTCGTCCAACTCACGCAGGACTTCGAATGCATGGCGAATGCCCGGCGCGGCCACACCGTCATCATTGGTCAACAGGATCATCCTCACCTCCACACGTTCACGGACCTTGCAACTCCGGACCGCTCGTTTCCACTCTATTACCAGCCGCCGAAAAGTCAACGCGCCGTTTTCATCGCGGCGAAGCGCGTTGACAGTTTACAATCCTATTTGCTATCAGAACCACAGGGAGCAAACATGAACCAATCCGTTGATCAGACAGTAGTGAGACTGCTGCGAGAAGGGCTGCGCTTCTCGGAAAGAGAAGAATACAGGAAAGCCATCGAGCTTTGGGAACAAGCCCTGGCCCTGCAGCCGGACCACGTGCAGCTCAAGTACTATATCGACCTGGCCAACCGCAAGCTGACCGACGCCGTTCCGCAATCGACCAGGATGATGGAAGTCACCAGGAGGATCGAAGCGCCGCCCGATGTCCGTGGCCCGCATCCGGCCAGGCGGAAGCGCTCGCCACAAGCGGTGCCACGACCTGTCGACCAGCCGGTGCCGGGACTGGCCGCTCTTTTTTCCCATTTGGAGAATCCCAACATCCGGCTCGTGACGGTCTCTGTGTATAGCCTGCTGGTCATTATGATGGTGGTCCTCATCGGAATCCGGCTCTTCAGCGCCGCCGAGTTCCGCAAGGATCGCGACAGGGCGGTCGCAGCTTTTGCCGGGGGCCAACTGGAGGGCGCCGATGGCGCTTTCCGCCGATGCCTCGCCAGATTGCCCGGTTCAACCTTCATGGCGCGCAACCACATCGGCGTGCTTGTTCAACTGGGCCGGTTCGAACAGGCACGGGCGGCGATCGATTCGTACCTGCATCGTCATGGCGATGATTACCGCATCTGTTACCTTCTCTATATCATCGAAAATGAAACCGGCAACCGTAACGGAGCATGGGAAGCGATCAGCCGTGCCCGGTTACTGCGCAAGGATGTACGCAAGATCAACCTGGCCTATGCCAAACTGATCGACCGTAGTGTTTCATCCCAGGCGGCTGTCGACCTCCTGCAATTGCTTCTCGATGAGGATCCCGGCGATACGCGGATTTACACCACCCTGGCCGATGTGCTGGCGGAAAGCGGCCGGTTGGAGGAAGCCGCGGACCTGATGGAGGAGGCTGTCCGGATCGATCGGTTCGATGTGAACAATAGCATCGAACTGGCGCATCTCCATAAAAGACTGAAACACTATCAACGCAGCGCCGAACTCATCGGACGAATCCTGAGAGGCACGCCGGATTCAGTCGAGCTGCACCTTGAACTGGCGGTTTTGTACCAGCACCTGGGAAGATTGGAAGACGCCCTCAGACAATGCGACAACGCGCTCTTTTGGGACCCGGTCAACCTATCCGCCTATGCGCGCAAGGGCAGAATCCTCATCCTGCTCAAACAATACACCGATGCGGAACACCTCCTGCGCTCGGGAACGGCGCTCGATACCGGAAACCAGGAACTGCAACTCACCTTGGGGATGCTGCTTGCCGCCACCAAGCGGTACGAAGCGGCGGTGCTCGCCTTCGCGGCGGCAGGTGAGCTTGTGAACCGCGAGACGGTGACGCTGAATCTCCTCGGCGCCGCGCATCGGGCCATGGACCAGAAGACGGCCGCAATCGCTGCATATGAACGATCACTGGCTCTCGATCCCCAACAACAGGACGTGGAGAGGATACTCACACGACTGAAGCGCTGAACCTTGCCGCCAGCGCGGCCACGGTCGCGATACCACCCAGGGCGGCGTGGTGGACCGGAATCCTCCGCCGTCCGCATCATACTGAATTTCTTGCGCCGGCGTGACCGGCACCTGTGTCAGGTGGCTAGTTGACCTCCAGGTAAGGAGCCAGAGCGCTGGTTGCACCACTCCCATCGGTAGCCATCACCTGCAACATCAGGCTGGTGGGCGGTACCGCTCCGCCAGGAAAGGGAAGCACCAGACCGAACACGCCGTCCCCGGCGGCGAAATCGCCGTTAGCGCCGTCATCTGCGAGATAGATACCAGTCGGCACGCCGTCGTAATACAGCTCCACTGTGGCGATATCGGCCGGGCCGTCGTTGTCGATCACCGCGGTGAGCAGGGTCATGGTTCCGCCATCCGGCGCGGTGATGTAGGTATTCCAGTAGCCGAACAGGATGACGACGGGCGGATTGGTGGAGGCAGGCATATACACACCGGTGTTGTGGAGCGTGCTGCGGAACTTGCTCCAGTGAGTGGTCCGGGCGGCCTTGCCGGCATCGTTCCAGAGGAATACGTCACCAACGGACGATGCGGCGGCGATTTCCAGGTCCCCGTCAGCATCCATATCATCGACGCAGACCGAAGCGAACACGCGCGCGCCGGTTTCGATGGGATACCCCGCCACCGCCTGACCGTCGTGGCGCAGCAGGTAAACAAAGCCGTCATCGCTGGCGACGCAGACTTCGGCCATGCCGTCCCCCTCGATATCGGTAATGGCTGCGGAACTATACACCGAGTCCCCGGTGGCGACCGGCCAGCCAGGGACAGAAACGCCGGTGCCACGGTAGGCGTAAATATTCCCGTCGTAACAACCGATCACAATTTCCGGTAATCCATCACCGTCCAGGTCACCTACGGCCGGAGACGCATAGAGGGTATCAGGCATGTTGACCGGCCAGCCGGCCACATCGGTACCATCGGCGTTGAGGGCGAACAGCCGGCTGCGCGCCGGGTCGCCGCCGTTGTAGTTGCCGCAGCCGAGGATGATTTCCAGGTCGCCGTCACCGTCCAGGTCGGCCAGTGCGGGTGAAGGATATACCTGACCGGGCGTCTCTCGCGGCCAGCCAGGCTTCACGTTGCCGCTGGAGTCGAAGACCAGGATGCGGCCGTACTGGGGATCGGCGCTGTCGTCCTTCAGCGCGATGACGATTTCAGCGGTGCCGTCGCCATTCAGATCGGCAACGGCGGGAGAGGAGAAAACATCAGTGCCCAGGTTCACCGGCCAGCCGGGGAAGGCATCGCCTTGCCAGGTGGTGACGTACACGTTATTGTCGTAGCCGCCGAAAATGATTTCCAGCTTGCCGTCGCCGTTCAGATCG
>JAFGDC010000137.1 GCA_016932295.1 candidate division CSSED10-310 bacterium | reverse complement strand
TCACCACGACAATCCCCCCAGCCGGATCCAAAACAAGAAGAGAGAGAATTTGTGTAATAATTTACGTATTTTGTAATCACCCCCATGGATCCATGATTTCATTCTCCGGTCCGATTCCATTACCTGCGGTCCCGATCGAGTTCACCGGTTCATCCTAACCACCTGTCGTGTCATGGTCCAGGGGAGCCCGGCCGGGGTCCGCCGCCGGACCTTCACCAGCCGGCCGGAACCGGCTCCATCCATGGAACGGATCTTTCATAGCCCATCGTTGCGCATTCATCACTACCATCATGGAAGGAGAAAAGCATGCACACGCAAATGCGAGTTACATCAACGAGGATCGTTGTACTGGCGGGGTTGCTCATGCTGATCACCAGTACGTCTCCAGCGATCGCGATCACTCCGGTTCCCGCCTCGCCTTTTCCAACGCCGACCGCCACTCCCACCGCCTTTCCCCCTGGCGTGCCTTATATCGTCGCCCATGTCGAGGACATCGACGACACCGCCGGCGCGTGCACGGACGGTGACGGCTGGATGGATGCGGGCGAGGAGATCCAACTGACCGTGGTGTTTTCCAATGAAGGTACCACTTTCGGTGACAACTGCCGCGTTGAAGTGAGCACCGACAATCCTTTGGTTTCAATCGCGCCGGCCGCGGCTGACCTGGGCTTCCTGGGAATGCTCGAGGACGTCGGGCGCATCTTCCATGTCACCGTGGATGCCGCCGTGCAGTGTGACGAGGAGGTGCACTTCATCTTCTCTACCGAGGCGAGCTACGGCGGGACTTGGTGGCCGTCCTCCACGGTGGATTCGTACCATCTTGAACTGGACTTCGAGGGCGGCATCACCTGTGACGACACTCCCTGCGGCGCCACCCCTACGCCGACGCCAACCGCGTACTGGTTCTCCCCCACGCCGCATGTAACAGAAACCTGCCTGCCATGCCTGCCCCTGCTTACCGGTGAATTGCTCCATCTCGACGACGATGCTGGTCAGTGCAGTGATGCCGACGGACTTCCCGATGCCGGAGAGCGGGTCATTCTCACCATGGACTTTTACAACGACGGCAGTTGCGCGGGGGAAGACTGCTATGTGACGGTATCCGCCGGCAATCCTCTCGTCACCATCCAGCCACTCCAGGCGCAATTAGGGGTTGTGCCGCTCCATGGTCATGCCCAACAGGATTTTCAACTCACCGTCTCCGGTCACGCGGAGTGCGGTGCCGCCGTGACCCTGTCTTTCACCGCCTACGGGTATTACTGCGGCTCCTGGTTCGATTGGCCGACCATCCTGACCCTGCCTCTGGAAATTGACCTGATCGACGGGTCGGTCATCTGCGATACCACCGCATGCGGCGCCACCGAACTCGGCGTCATCCTCATGATGCCTGGCCACTGCTTCGCTCCCGGCGATCCCTGCCGGCTCGATGCCACGCTCACCAATCCCGGTCCCGTTCCCCTCTACGATCTTCGCCTCGCCATCCTCCTCGACAGCGGCCTGGGACTCTACTGGTGTTACCCGAGTTGGTGCGCCCTCCCGCCGCAGTTGGATGCAGTGATCATCGAGACGCTGCCGCTGGGGAACCTGCCCGTATCCATCATCCCCGCCTTCAACTGGCCCGAAACCGGCGGCCACATGGGCGGCCTTGGATTTTACGGAGCACTGCTCGATCCAGACATGTCCCGCTTGGTGGGAGAATTGGATTATTGGCCGTTTGAATACTGATCCGGTCGGTCATGGCAGGTGGAAGTAACAGCTTGTTGGGGATGCAAGGTGCGACGGACTACTGGATATACCCGAGGCTCTTCAACTGTTCGATTTCATCCTCGTTGAGGGAGTAATCGACCATCTCCTGCCCGGCCTTGGCGCAGTTCTTCACGAACCAGTGATACCGTGAGATCAACTCCTGGGCGAAACTCAACGTGGTTTCATACAGGTTCTCCTGCTCCCCGGGGTCGGCCGTCAGGTTGAACAGGTAGGTCGTGCTCTGATTCTCTCCCACGTATGTGTTGTACACCTTCCACTCCTGGCACACAGCCGCCCTGGCGCCGCTCTCAAGGCCATCGGGCAGCGTCTTCAGCAGGTGTGAGAACACCGTGCGTTCATCGACCACCATTTTCGGCGTTGCGATCACGGGCAGGAGGTTGACACCGGCATCCCGCTCACCTGGCGGCAAACCGAGGATTGCCCTGACCGTCGGCGCCACATCCAGCGTGCTCACCGTGTGGTTGATTACCACGCCCCGCCGGGTTGCGCCGGGCAGGTAAAAAAACAGGGGAACGTGAATCACCTCGTTGTACAGCGAGTATCCATGCCCCATCCCGCCGTGATCCCAGAACTCCTCGCCGTGATCTGCCGTTACCACTACCAGCGTATTCTCCCGCCACCCGAACAATGTGAACAGGTCCTTCAGGTGTGCATCCAGGTAGCGAATCTCACTGTCGTATTTCGCCAGCATATCCTCGCGGACCGAATCCCGCCGCACGTACCATGGCGCCCGTTCATGCAGCGGTTGATGGGGATCGTTGAAATGCAGGTAAATAAAAGAACGTTCCTGTGCCCTTATCTCCGGCAGCCATTCCTTCAATTCGGCGGCCACGGTCTCAGCGCCCTGGTACCGGTGATTGATAAAGCGATCGAAGCCTTTATGGAAACCTTCCGCTTCACAAATGTTGATGTTGTCGGTGATGGCATAGGTTGTATAGCCGGCTGCCTTGAGCGTCTCCGGCAACGTCTCGATCTCGTCCGGTATGCGGTTGATCTTGATATCGGGATTGATCTTCTGCAACTCTTTCGTGGCCAGCATGCCCATGGTAACCCCATGCTGAAAGGGATAAAGGGAGGTCAAAATGGAGGCGGTGGCGGGAGCGGTCCAGGAAGAAGCGGCGTAGGCATGGGTAAAAACCGCCGAATCTGCGGCAAGGCTGGTGAGAAACGGCGCCGTGTCGACCTTGTAACCGAGGAAGGGCAGGTGATCGGCACGCAGGGTATCGATGACTATCAACACCACGTTCGGCTGTTTCCGTTGAGCGTTGGCGGCCGCCGCCAGTCCCACCAGCGCCGCCATGATCAGCATCGACTTCTTGATCAACGTCATTCCCGCCTCCCCGGTCAGGGTAACAATCCGGTGAATACATTGTACAGGCCGCTCAGTTTCAGGGCCAGGGCCAACACGGCCACCACCAGCATACGCTTGATCCAGCGTTCCCCGCCATGAACCGCCACGTAGCTGCCCAACCAGCCGCCGATGGCATTGCCGGCCGCCAGCACCAGGCCAAGCCGCCATACGATGTTGCCGGTCATCGCGAACATAACCGTGGCCACCAGCGTTGACAAGCCGATCACAAACACTTTCAAGGCATTGATCCGCACCAGGTCAAGACCAGTTGTCCACAGCATGGCGGCGATCACGATGAATCCAACGCCGGCCTGGATGAAGCCGGAATAAAATCCGATCAGGGCAAACGCAGCCATGGCGGACAGCTTCCGCCTGACCGTCAGCGATGCCACCGCCGCCGACCCGCCAACCGGTGTCCGCTTGGTGATGATCAACAACAAGACGAGCACCATGATCACCGAGAGTACCCGCCGAAACAGCAGATCCTGGATACTCACCGCCGTGAAGACGCCAAGAAGCACTCCGGGCAGAGCCGGGAGAAAAAGCATCATGCCGAACCGCCAGTCATGAACACCCAGTTTTCTGAAGCCGCCGATGGCGAACAGGTTTTGGATGGCTATGGCCAGCCGGTTGGTGCCGTTGGCAGCGGCCGCATCGAGTCCGAGGAAAATCAGCAGCGGCATGGTGACCAGCGAGCCGCCGCCGGCCAGGACGTTGCTCACCCCGGAAAAAATCCCCGCGAGAAACAACACCACCAATTGCCACCAGGCATTACTCAGAATCATCCACACCTCGCTCCGCGCCGCCGGCGCCCGCGCCGGTACTTTATACAGGATGAGGCGGTCCCGCGCCAATCACGGTCTTCGCCCCAACTCCACCGCCTATGATTGGGAGGGATGCTATGGAGGTCCGATGGACGTATTTCAAGGGTACTAGCTGCGTCCACGGAGCAGGCGGTTCCGTCCACGGAGTAGTGTGCCTGTCAAAAACGGCGAATCGACTTAATCGAAGCTAAAAAAACGTCATCGCAAAACCTTGACTATCAAATCTTTGCAACAAAGATTACAAGATTCCGGGTACGACCCCCGGTGGGAGACACAACGCGCCGGCAGGCCTCCTTCACCGGGTCTCAATCCAGTCGGAAAAAACCGGATCTCGGTGGTATACTCGCTTCACAGAATCCGGGAATATGTCTGCCGAGACGATGTGTTGAAAGGACGGTACCATGACCGACACCCTTCGCATCCTTCTGACCCTTGTCGCCGTGGCGGTATGTGCTCCAGCACCCTGTACGGCCCGGGCGAATGCGCTTTTACCCACCTCCCTCGAGGCGTCCGGGGCTTTTACGAACGAGGAACTGCAAGCCCTTGATCTGGCGTTATGGGCCGTGGCCATGACTCGCGGTGACCTGGGGTTCGACAAGACAGTGGCTGACGCCGGCTTCCTGCTGCCCATCGTGACGCACCTGCTGAATCACCCTCTTGACAATCCCGGCTATGCCAGCGCCTTCGCCGCCGCCTGGCCAGGCGCCACGAAACCGGCGGCGGCACTGCGGCTGCTCCTGGAGCAATTGGCGATGCCTGGAGAGGAACCCGCGGTCACGTCCGCCGGGATCGACATGGAACCGGAACCCGAGACCGGCGATCCCGGCGGGCTGATCACCTCCGTCAGCACCACCGCCGGCCCACCCCTGCCCGGATCGCCGGAACGGCGGTTCCTCGACTCATTGCCGGATCATATTGACCGGGCGCTCAGATTGTTCATCAGACAATTGCCGCTTCTCCGGGATTCCTTTGCACAGGCATTCTCGGCATTCTCTTTGGAGCAGCGGGAATTACTCGCCTGCCTCACGTTGACCCTGGCAGCGGACGAGGACGTCACAGCTCCGTTGCCGGCAGGTCGTTGCGCCGATACGCTCGAATCCATTGCCGACCCGATCGCCGTTTTTCTTGAACTCGCGGAGCTCGTGGATTGGCCTTGCTTGACCGCAGCCATCGAGGAATCGGCCAATTTGTACACGGAGATGCGGGACCTGCTGTGCAATCCGGCCGCCGGCGCGCAAAGACCTCCGTGGGATTCTATCCATGAACTCACTACCACGTTCGGTCTCATCGCCGTGGGTACCGCCGGCGACGATCACTACGCAAATCCCTGCATCCTGATAATCGACCCCGGTGGCAACGACATCTACGAAGGCAATCATGCGACCGCCTGCGGTTGCGGAGGCTCACCGGTAGGCATGCTGTTCGACCTGGGCGGTGACGACATGTACCGGTCAGCAGGTGATTTTTCTCAAGCCGCGGCCATGATGGGCGCAGCGTTCCTCTATGATGCCGAAGGTGACGACATCTATCGTGCGCGATGGCTGGCACAGGGAGCCGCCATGTTCGGCGCCGCCTGGCTCGAGGACGCCGCGGGCACCGATGACTACTACGCGCGGGGGTATGCTCAGGGTGCAGGCATCTTCGGCGCCGGAGCGCTGGTGGATGAACAGCCGGAAACTGACCGCCGCGAAGGAGAAGGCAACGACAGCTACCGCGCCGGCTTGTTCGCGCAAGCCTTCAGTCGCACCAGGGGTGCGGGGATCCTCGAAGATCGATATGGCAACGACCACTACCAGGCCGGCGGGTGCTTCATGCACAGGCCACTCTACGACAACCGCTACCAGAGCCTGTCGCAGGGATTCTCCATCGGCATCAGGCCGGCGGGCGGCGGTGGCATCGCATTCCTGATGGACCATGACGGCAACGACCGATACGGCGGCGAGGTTTACGGGCAGGGCGCCGGCTACTGGTACGGAGCCGGGTTCCTCCTGGATGACGGCGGCAACGATGGATATACCCTCACCATTTACGGACAGGGCTCCGGAATTCACCTGGCGTGCGGAACCCTGATCGATGCCGCGGGGGATGACAGCTACCTCATGAATGACGGCCTGGGCCAAGGCGGCGCTCATGATTTCGCCGCCGGCGTTCTCATGGATCATGCCGGAAACGACCAATATATCGCCGGTAACGCATCCAATCAGGGTACCGGCCTGACAAATGCCGTGGGTATCTTCCTCGATCGCGCCGGCAACGACCTGTACGCATCGCTCGAGGGTATGGCCAACGGTGCCGGCCGGCCGGCCAGGGGGTACGGCAGTATCGGCGTGTTTGCCGACCTGGATGGCAAAGATCGCTATACCCTTGCCGGCGCCGATGATACCCGCTGGACCCAGACCACCTACGGGAGTGGTGTGGACATTCACCAGGATCGAACATCGATGCCTGTCAACCCGCCACCGCACACATCTTCTCCCGCCGCCGCGCTCCCCGTGATCGACGGAAAACTCGACCGAGAGGAATTCGACGCACTCTGGTCAATCGCCTGTGAATGGGCTGTCGGCATCAATCGTGACCGCGTTCCGGCAGCCCGGCAGACAGTCGCGGCGCAGGGCTTGCGCACGCTGCGCTTCGTCGAACCACTGCTCGGGACTGCCGACTCACTCGAAATCCAGGCCATCGAAACCGTCCTCACGCAGATGATCGACCAACACCGCAAGCCCATCCTCAAAATCCTGCGCCACGCCCTCCAGAGCGAAGATGACATCACTCGCAACAACGCCCTGTCGTTCACCGCAGAACTCCATCTCCAAGAGCTGGCGCCGCTGGTGATCGCCCTGCTGGACGACCACCATTCCGCCACTCACGCCATTCGCGCCGCAGGAGAGATGAGACTGGAGAAAGCCGCGGAGCAGTTGGTCCAATTCCTCGATTGCGACCAGGATCGACAGATCGCCCTGGCCGTGGAAGCGCTCTGCCGGCTGGGATCTCCGGAGACCATGCCCCGGTTGACGGCACTTCTCGATCACGATTCGGTGGTGGTCCGCATGAGTGTCATCGAAAGCCTGGGCAGGCTCGATATCGCCGCCGAAGAATTGATCCGGACCGCCGCAGGCTCGGATCGAACGGAACGGGCTAGACGGAACGCCCTCCTCACATTGGCGCGAATGCAACCAGACGTCCTGACCGGCCGCCTCGATCGACTCATTCCGCTGCTGGACGATCCCGCCTGGGCTATTCGCGGCGGTACCGTGGAGCTGCTGGACGGACTTCACGAGGACGGCGACGTACGGACGGCCGTCAGCCGGGCAGCGGCGCTGGAAAAGGATACCTACGTCCTGGCAGCAATCAAACGGTTCTTTTCCGCTGAACCGGCAAGAATCCCTTGATGACCGGCACTGAGGCAGGTTCGGTGGCACCATGAGGATAAAAAAACACTTTCGTTTCGACATAAGGATTCCGGCGCGGATTCTGTCTGCCGGTGGTAGTGCCGGGATCAGTTTGAAAGACACTGTGTCGCCCTG
>JAFGDC010000136.1 GCA_016932295.1 candidate division CSSED10-310 bacterium | reverse complement strand
GCCCGCAGACCGGCGCCAGAAGTGGTCCAACCCGGCAAGGGCAGAGGTTCCGGGGTTACCACCAGAATGCGGGAGATACGGGCGGGCTGATGTCTGGAATGCGCCACTCCGGGATCGAGCTGCCAATCCTTACACTCCCATCGTCCGTTCAACGGCTCGGCGATGAGCGGCACGGATGCGTGCAGGACCATTTCATAGAGGCGGCCTAACGCACCGGCATTTTTCTTCCAATCGAACAGTCGTTCCGCCACTCGTCGAGCGCCGCGGCCAAGTGCAGCGGCCGACCGTGGGTCATTGAGGACGTTCAGCACCGCCCGACTCAATTCTTCCGGTGAGCCGCCATAGGTCTTGATGACATCGACGCCGTCTTCCAGCACCTCGCCGAAACCCTCGTGGAACGTGATGATCGGTTTCCCCATTGCGAGGTATTCCGGAATTTTCGAGGGCAGCCTGTAACGGTTATATTCACCGGGACCGCCACCCTGTATGAGGACTTCACCGAGGGCAAGATGCGCAGGGACATCACGGTGCGCAATGGGTCCGAGGAAACGGACATTTTCCTCGATACCCCATTGCCGTACCAATGCCGCCGTTCGATCTGCGATGAGATTGCGTCCGAGATGCACCAGCAGCACTTCCGGTATCTGGCGGGCCACCATCGCGACCGCGCGCAGAACCCCCTCGAACTCGTGCATTGCGCCGATAGAACCGCTGTATACCAGGATTCGACGGCCGGCAGATGGGTGATGTTGCAACCGCACCGGTGGAATGCCGGGAGTAAAACGTTCCAGATCGATACCCGGATAGAGGAGCAGCGTATGCCGTCCCCATTGGCGTTGCAAGCGGCGCTTGAGAGTGAGGCTTATGGCGGTGAAGGCATGAGCGTACTTACAGCCCATGGTGGACAGCAAGGGCATCCGCCACGGCCAGCGGTCCGGTTCCTCCATGACCCTGGCATACCCGTCAAGACTGGACAGCATTCCGTCGTCATGGAATGTGACCAAATAATCTTCAGCATCCTCGAAATGAACGATGAGTTTGCTGTGGAATCTGTAGGCGCATTCCAATCCCACCCTGATGGGAATATTCCTTGGTGTCCAGACGTGCACGATTTCCGGTTTGAATTGCGCCAACACCTTGATCAGGTCGGGAGCGAGACCCAAACCCATGAATTTAATCGCATGGACCGGAAAGGTCGGAGGACACGCCATCAAATCGCTCGTGCGCGGTTCACCATGCACCAGGAGCATAAGCTCATGCCCCTGGCGTTGCAGCTCTATCCCGAAATTATACATGTGAATGGGTCCGGGACCCTTGAAATCCATGTAGGCTACCAGCGCAATCTTCATTCCATTCATACCAGACTTCCCTCTCGCTGCCGGCAATACGCCCTGAACCTGAGGCTTCCGGTCGCGGGTTCTTCGCTATCCTGGCGATGGCTGGAAGTGTCACCGCCAAGAGGATCATACCAGATGGTCACCGAGTTGCCTGGAGCGGCATCCGCAGATTCCAGGTGGAATCTGTAGTGCCTCCCCGCTGAATCAGGCAGCGGTTCGAATTCGAATGAGTGATAGGCGTTATCCTTCACCGCAGCGCAATCCACCAGGCGCTCGGCTACCAAATCGCCGCCAGGGCTGGTAAGGATGAAACGGAGTCCGCATGAGTTTGTCCTGGCGAAGGTGGCCATGAACACATCGATACGGCAAAGCCCCGCATCCGTACAGGTGAACAGTTGTCCAGGGCGCCGTTCTCCGAAAATCTCGCCCACCACCGCGGCGCTGCTTTCATGGAAGGCAGTCAACTGCAATCCAGGTGGTGAGGCAGCCTGGATAAACGTCTTGAACAGAGCGTCGTCGCTTACCCGCCGGATTTGCTGCACACGGCGGCGTCTCACCAGAATCCCCGGCAACCTGTAGAGTACCGCACCCAATGCTTTTCGGTGGCAGTCAGTCCAGTACATCCGCCGGAGATTGGGATAGAATCGCCGCACTGTACGCCATTGGTAGTTCTTCAGGACCGTCGTCAGGGCATTGCGCATCGCCACATGACGGGCAATGGCGCTCTGCAGCCCGCTGCCGCCGCAGCGATGGCGAACAACCGAGGCAGGCATGTATATAACCTTATACCCGCTTATCCATGCTCTCAGGCAGTAATCCACGTCTTCGTTGTACATGAAATAGGAGTCGTCGAGCAGTCCGATCCGCCGCACCACCTCAGCGCTGACGGTCATGGCTGCGCCGCAGGCATAGGGTGCCGGATGCGGCGTTTCAATCTGGTCATCGGGCCGGCTCACGTATCCCCCAGCGGCGAGACCAGGATCGAACTGCGTACCGTCATACTCGACAAGACTGCCGTCCCAGTTTACCAATTTGCTTCCAACGATACCCACGAGCGGATCGTCCAGAAACGCACCGACCACCGGCTCCAGCCAATGAGACGCCACGCTTGTATCATTGTTCAGCAGGGTCACGAGCGATGCTCCCCGCTGCAGTGCATCCTCGATGCCGATATTGTTGCCGCTGGAGAATCCAAGGTTTTTATTGAGTCGAATGGATCGAACCCAGGGGAATGATTCCAGCAGGACATGACTGCCGTCCGTGGAGCCGTTGTCCACCACGATCACCTCGAAGTTCCCGTACCGGCTGGCGTGCAGAGCCGGCAGGCACTCCCGCAGGTGATTCTCGCCATTGAAGTTGAGAACGATGACAGCGACCTTAGGCTGAGCAAGCATTATTTCACGCCTCCCGTCGTCATGCTTTCGGGCTTTTCATCCAGCTCCCACAATTCAGCACACGCGCCAGCCCGGCGCTCCCGCTGGCGATTGGGAATACGTTCCGGTGCATCCTGGACGATTCTCCGAAATGCCGCCTGCTCAATCTCGCACTGCAGTGATACCCCCACTCGACAGGGTTCGCCCTTAGGTCTCATCAGGTCCCTGTTCAATCGCGTGGGTTTCTCTTCTCTTCGGGTCAGCAGTGTGGACAGCATCACCTTGTCGCAGGGTGCATAGGTTCCGGCAACGGTTTCTGCGGCGATCAGGCCGTGGTCACCCCAGCCGCCCAGGTACGCTCTTTCGGATACCGGCTGCTGCATCTCCTGCCGCAAGAGTCGCGACACCTCCACCACTGCATGATGTTGTTGATTCACCTTATAATGCTGAAGAATCGGGCGGTCTTTCATCCGGCTTTTCCCTATCCCCGCAACCACAGTCAGAGATCGCTTCCAGCACGAAATGTATCGTTCAGCCCCGTCCCGATTCCTCCACCCGCATATCGCCGGCGCATTCCCGGACGGGATGCCTCTCGCAATGCACGGTTGCAGCCGCCACCCGTGCGTCGACTACGCGCGATGTCGTCGCCGCATCGGGATGCCCATACCGGCGTAACCATCCAAATGAGCCGCAAGCATACTATGATTCTTCGCTGAACGTCCACCATGACGATGATGACCCGGGGAAAAACAAGTGATGATCTCCCACTGCCAGGCGTATCGGCCGGGACCCGACACAACCGTTTCCATAGTCGATGCGCCGGCCGCGGATCATGCTGAAGAGGAACCGAATCCGCCGGTTCACTCCATCCTTGTGCGTGGTTCCTCGACCGTTGCTGAGAGTTGCACCAGATCGATCCCAAGCGCGTGGCCGAGAGGCCGGTGTCGGTCACCGGCAAGGGTCCGTCATGGGTAGGAATCGATTCCACGCCCCCAATCCACCGCCAGAAATTGTTACTGTGTGGGATAGCGGGAAACTCTGCCTCCACCGCGCCCATCGGGGTCGTACCCATCGTGGTTGTACCAGGAATCCTGTGGTCTTCGCTGTGAAGCGTTGATAATCAAGTATTTTCGACGACAAATCTTTTCTCCAATCAAGTCGATTCGCCCATTGTGGCACGCAGATTGTTCCGCGGACGGAACGCTTGCCCTTGAAATGCGGCCGGCAGACCTGCATGGCACCATCCCGATCATGGGTAGTGGTTTTCACGCCTTTCGTTTCGATATAAGAATTCCGGCTCGGATTCTGTCTGCCGGTGGTAGTGCCGGGGAGCGCGTTCTCAATGGGGTCGTACCCCGAATCTTGTAATGATCGTCGCAGTGCGTTGGCTTTCAATCTTCCACAGTGGCCACGGAGACAAAGGATGCACTGCTGGCCTTACTCGAACATGACAAGACG
>JAFGDC010000135.1 GCA_016932295.1 candidate division CSSED10-310 bacterium | reverse complement strand
GCCTGACGGACAAGTACGGCGACCGGCGGGTCATGAACACGCCGCTGGCCGAAGGGGGACTCACCGCCCACGCAGTCGGCGCCGCTTTCTATGGCTTTCCCGCCATCGCCGAATACCAGTTCGGCGGCTTCAGCCGCTCCGGTGACACCCCCCTGCTGGTGTTCGGCTCCACGCGCTGGCGCACGGTGCGGCGCAACATCCCCTTCGTGAGTGTCTACCCGGGCTGGACCGTGCCCTACTCCAACGACTCCCACGAACGTGGCATCGAGGCCCGGCTCATCAACGAAACCGGCATCAAGGTGGTGGTGCCCGCCACCGTGCGGGACATGAAGGGCCTCTTCAAAAGTGCCATCCGCGATCCCGATCCCGTGGCCTTCTTCATCCATATCGGCGACTTCGGCAAAAGCGGTTCCCTGCCTGCCGGCGAATTCTACGAGCCGCTTGGTGCGGCCAGTATCCGCCGCGAGGGCACTCACGTGACGCTTGTCACCTACAATCCCTTCATGCTCCGCCTGGCTTACACCGCTGCCATGATTCTCGATCCGCCGCGGGAGCCGGCCGGCCTCATCGCCAAGGTCAGGGAATTACAGGAGGCAGGTCAGGAATTTCCGGCGGACCTGTTGGATGAACTTACCACGGCGGTATACGGTCAGAGCGTGCTGGGCCACAATATCACGCCGGCGGCATTCGCCGGTCTTGACTTCGATCTGCCCGCCGATCGCCGCATTTCCGTCGAGATCATCGACCTCAGAACCCTGGTGCCACTCGATTTCGAGACCATCGCGACCTCGGTGCGCAAGACCGGCCGCCTGATCGTGCTCCATGAATCGGTGAAGGTGGCCGGTTTCGGCGCGGAAATCATCGCGCGGATCACCGAGAATTTCGACACCATGTACGCATTGAAGGCGCGCCCCATCCGCATCGGCGCCGCCAACACGCCGGTTCCGGTGGCGCCCAACCTGCTCTGGTCGCGGTTGCCGTCCCTGCAGGACATCATCCAGTCGGCCCGCAGCCTGATGGAGGAGTCTTGATCATGAAAGTCGCATTTGGCTATGAACCACGCTTCAAAGGCCAGTTTTTCGGCTACGGCCAGTTGGCCAAAACCTTCAAATTCGGTGTGGACTCCTGGGACCTCAAAGAAGGTGAGCACTTCGAGAAGGACGAATACGTGCTGACAGTGTCCGGTGGCCCGAAGGTGGGAGCCGGTGTGCAGGCACCCCGCTCCGGTTCCATAGCGGAGATCAGGGTTCCGGGCGGCACCGTGTGGGAAGAATTCAACCCGGACGAGGACCGGGTCGTGTTCTGCATCGTCGAGCTGGACAGGGATCTTCGCGAGAAGGATATGGCGGAGCCGCCGGCACCAATCCTGTTGCTTGATACCGGAGCGGCTGACTCTCCGTCGCGGGTGGAGCGGAAACCAGCGGCGGAACCGGTTGAGGCGGCTGAACGATCCACCCCTTCACCACGGCAGGGAGGTGTGCTGAATGCCACGCCCCTGGCCCGGAAGCTGGCGGAAACCGCCGGCATCGACTTGGCGGAAATCGCGCCGGCCGATCCCCGCCGGATAGAAAAGTCGGATGTGTCCGCGGTACTGGCCGCCCGTGCCGCCCCCAGGGAGGTACAGGCCATGCCGAGAACCAGGAAGCTGGCGGCGGAGGCGGGCATTGATCTGGCCGCGGTAACCGGCACCGGTCCAGGCGGATTGGTGCGGGAGAGTGACCTGCCTGCCGCCGGTCGTGGTGCCGGAACCGTTCCTGTCGGATCTACCGTGGAGAGTGCGCGTTCGTCATCGTTCGCGCTGTCCGTGGAACAGGACGGTTTGATCCGGCTGCCGGCTGATGACATGAAAAAGAAAACCGCCGCCAATCTCGATAAAGTCTGGCGCATCCCCCATGCCTGGGCACACGTGGATGTGGACGTGACCGAACTGGAGGCGCTCATCAAGCAGCTCAAGGTCGATGCCGGGGAACGGGTCGGGTTCAATCTCTTCCGCCGCGACTATTTCCTGGCCGCCGCAGTCCGGCTGGCAGTCACCGATCCTTCGGCCCGGTTCCTGCCGCTCAATGGTTTCTGGGATGACGCTCGGCAGGAGATCGCCGCCTATTCCTTCGTCAATGTCGGCTTCGCGGCCTCGCGGATAAGAACGGTACCCGGCGGCCGCGAGGAATATGAGCTGGCCGTGCTTTCCGTCCGGGATGCCCACAAGAAATCGTTCTTCGCCATGGCTCGCGAGGCGGATGGATTCCTCCGGCGATACAAGGAAGGCAAATCGTTGTCCCTGGGCGTGATGGGCACCGAAACCATCACCGTCAATAATGTGGGTGCCAGGAACGAGCGCGGCGTGCCGGGTGTCGAGTATCCTGGTCCACTGCTGGCGTCGCCGCAGACATCGACCCTGGTGGCCCAGGGGGCGACCCGTGGCACCCCGGACGGGCGGAAAACGGCGCGGCTCACCATCGCCTTCGATCACCGGGTGGTGAATGGCGCCCTGGCCGGTGAATTCCTGCGGACCGTGCAGTTCTGGCTCGAGCATCCGCACCTGTTGCTGACTGTTGAACCCCGATCTCCTTTTGAGGAAGATGAATATTCCTGATGGGGTCGTTTTCCTGACGCCGGCAGTGCATCCTTTGTCTCCGTGGTTGCCGTGGAAGATTGAAAGCCAACGCATCGCGACGATCATTACAAGATTCGGGGTACGACCCCATCGGAACGAGAGTTCCGCCTGGTTCCTGTAGTAGACTATGAGCCATACGCAATGCATCTGTTTTCACAGTCCTCCTGAGCTGGCTTCATGAACTGTTCCAGGACGCAGGGCTGTTTTCAGGGGGGATGGTTCGGCAGGACTGCATGGAGTAGTCCCAAGTTCCTTGTCCTGCCGCCGATCTTTACGATCGTATATCTTCTCTTCAGGGCGAAACCCGCACGGACAGGCAATACGGTTTGAACGATATGTTCCGATTGGCTGTTGAACCATGTCGCGATAGTCATCTATTTGAATTTAATGGTTTATGTGATCAGGGTAAGCATCCGCCCACAATTAACATGGACAATTTGGGCTGATGACATAGTTCCACTCACCATGAAATGCATTCCTCAGAATATTGAT
>JAFGDC010000134.1 GCA_016932295.1 candidate division CSSED10-310 bacterium | reverse complement strand
GGTGAGCAGACAGGAGGTGGTGTCCTTATGAGGGAGTGAACCGACAGCCTTGGTGTGCCGGGGCAACACACCGGACTGATCAAACGCGCCATGGGGTCGGGCTGATTGGTCCTTCTACCGCCCCACCTGACCGGCGGCGCCCATAAAGCCGCCAATGAAGGCACACCAAAGCACTGCTCGTCAGACAAACGCACCTCACCACCAAACCACCTCAAGCTTATATCGAAACGAAAGTTCAGGTGTCCTCGGCTTCTCAACACCCGGCAACTGTGGTATGTATAGCCGCCCCACCGCGCAAGCGATACCTTGGTGAAGTAGTTCCAGGCGCCGGGCTGCGACCATTGTCGATCCCGGTGAAGCAGCGCCGGAGCGGTGGACCATTAACGAGAGCAAGGAGTTTAATAATATGAGTAATATCCGTTTGAGAGCCGTGCCGTTGACCCGAGAGTCGTTACGGGATGCGGCGAGTTCCCTCGTCTGCACTTTCGATCCCCAGTGGGAGCATCTTCTGGAGCAGGGTGAAGAAATCGAGCTGACCAAGGATCGATGGATGCGTACCGAGCTTTCCTCGGAATTCACCAGGGGTGTTTCGTTGCAGCAGGTCCTGGTGCTGGACCAGGATACCGTGGTGTTCACCTTGTCCGGGTACGCCTATCCCACCGAGGCGCAATTCGAGAAAGTGGCGCGGGTCATCGAGGCGATCGCCGGTCATCTTGGCGCGATCGGCAGCGAGCGTGCGGTGTTCCTCACCATGTTTCCTTCCGAGGACCGCCGCCATTACCGGCTGCGTGGCGGGCGGATCGCGCCATTCGACATTCTTGAGCGGGACGGTATCAACTACAAAGTCCAGGCCTATATCAACGATTCCCACAACAGCCTGTTGATCGGAACCAGGCAGGGTTTATTCCGGAAGGACGTGCCGGGCAGCGCCCTGATCCCGGTGCTGCGGATCGATAATGTCATTTGGTTGACATCCGATCAGAACCGCATGATCTACATGGGCACCGAACAGTACGGAGTGTTCGTGTCAGAGAACGGCGGCACGAGTTGGCGGAAAATGCGCAACCTGCCGGTCTTCAAAGTTCTCTCGATGGGCATAGATAACACCAATAAAATTATCTATATCAATACATTGAACGGGATCTTCGAGAGTCACGACGACGGTCGGACGTGGTTTTCTTCCGTGGAGGAGTTCATGGCCACCGACGTCCGTGAACTGGTTTTTACCAGCCGCAGCCGTATACTGATCGTGAAGACCAAGGACAACCGGTTGTATTTCAAGGAAGTGTGAAGAAGACTCGATCGGTCCCCGGGGATCGGCCGGAGATGGGAAAGGAGTACGTCATGGACGTGGTTGCCAGGTTGGCCGGCAGAGCCCGGGCGCTTACGCCCTCACCAATAAGAGAGTTGGTGCCGCTCATGAGGTTGCCGGGGATGATTTCCTTCGGCGGCGGTTATCCCAATCCCGAGACATTCGCTTTCGCGGCCCTGCGCGCCGAGTTCAAGGTCGGCGGCGGGCTCGCTCTGAGTGGCGATGCCATGGACGGCGCCTGCCAATATGGACCAACGGGCGGCCAGCCCGGACTTGTGCCGAAACTCATGGAATGGCACTGCGCCAAGGATGGTGTGTCACTCAATCCGGAGCAGCTCATCGTGTTGAACGGCGCTCAGGAAGGGTTGCATATCATGGCATACCTCTTTCTGGAGCCGGATGATTCGGTGGCTATCAGCGAACCTGCCTATCCTGGTGCCCTGGGTGCCTTCAGAGCCTTCACCACCAAGTTTCTTCCGGTTCCCGTCGACAGTGGCGGCACCATCACCATCGCTCTGGAGAACATGCTGCGGACCTGCCTGGAGAAGGGTGGGCGGTTGCCAAAATTCATTTACGAAAATCCCAGCGGTCATAATCCCGCCGGCACAACGCTTACCATGGAGCGGCGCGAACACCTGCTGGCGATCGCCTCGCGCTTCGATCTGATCATCCTCGAGGATGATCCCTACCAGTTGTTGCGGCTGGAAGGGCAAGCGCCGGCACCCAGCCTGCAGTCCCTGGACAGGGATGGCCGGGTGGTGCGGCTGGACAGCTTCTCCAAGATTTTCGCTCCCGGCATGCGCATCGGTTATGCTTCGGGTCCTGAATCGATCCTCAAGTACTTTCACCTCTACAAACAAGGCACCAATCTCCATACCAGCTCCCTCATCCAGGCGCTCTTGGCCGGATTTCTCGAAGCGCGCGGCGTGCCAGCCTTCAGGTCCCTCATTGCCGCCAACTGCGAGCTGTACCGCCGCAATCGCGATGCCATGGTGGCCGCGGCAGGACGGCACCTGCCCGGGGACGTGACCTGCACTGTCCCTGCCGATGGTATGTTCCTGTGGTTCCGCCTGCCGGCTGGTTTCGATGCGTCCCGCATGGTCGCCAAAGACGGTCGCGATTTGGGAATACTGATGGTGCCTGGCGCCGCGTTTTCGACCACCGGTGGACTCGGAAACCACATGCGGGCGAGTTTCAGTATGGTTTCGATCGAGCAGATAGAAGAAGGGATGAAGCGGTTCGCCGTGATGATCGATCGGGAGAGGCAGCGCCTTTCTTCGTAGGTTTCGTTCGCAAACGGCTCTCCTGCCGTTTTACTGCTTTGGCATGGAGGAACGGCGACTCGGGACGCGGGCGTATTTCCGTGCGTAATTAATTGATTTCACTTCATAAAGACATGCTCGTATCCAGGCTGGGTACCGCATCCTCTTCCTGCGGGTGCCGCGCGTACTATGCACGATGGAATCAGGACGATAACGCCGTGGAAGAGTGTTCAACGCACCGGCTGCTCCAGGTTCCGTAACACGCGCTGGCGGATGCGCACGGCGGGATCCCGGTCACCGCCCTAATGGAGATGGGTTTGACATCCGGCACCACGGAGCGCACCATCTATGATGGTGGACATTGGAATCCAGGAGGTGCAGGCATGGAACAACACATTGTAAAGCTACTGTCAATCGAAAAGGTGACTCATGACACCAGGCGCTACGTGGTGGAGAAACCCGCCGGATACCATTTCAAGCCGGGCCAGGCCACCGAGGTGGCGCTCAATCTTGACGGCTGGAGAGGAGAAAAACGTCCATTCACGTTTACCTCGCTGCCTTCGGATGCGCATCTTGAATTCATCATCAAGAGCTACCAGGATCATTACGGCGTGACCTATCAACTGGGCCGGCTTGAACCAGGCGCGGAACTCATCCTGCACGATGTGTGGGGCGCCGTCACCTATGACGGACCGGGCACCTTCATCGCGGGTGGCGCCGGAGTGACGCCGTTCATCGCTATTTTCAGGGATCTTGCCGCCCGTGGCAAGATCGCCGGCAACCGGCTGATATTCTCCAACAAGACGGAAGCCGACATCATTCTGCGGGATGAGCTGAGCCGCCTCATGGGCAACAGTGCCGAATTCATCGTGACCCGCGATCGTGAAAGCCCCCATTACGGCGCGCGGCTTGATTTCGATGGTCTGGAGCGCCGGATCGACGATGCCACTCAGCAGTACTACGTATGCGGCCCCAAACAGATGGTCAAGGATATCCTGGCGCATCTTCAAGACCTTGGAATCAAGTCCGAACGATTGGTGTTCGAACGATAATCCGGCCGCGCCCCGGTCAGGGCCATCCTGCCCGCTCGAACTGCACCCGGGAGCGATACACATGACCGTTGTATTCGAACAGCACCAGGTCTGTTTCGGTCGATGCCGGTACGTAGTAATCCTGGACCAGGAGGAACCGCAGGTCCGGCCTGCCAAGTCGAGCGCCGACATTCAGGTGAATGGTGTCCGTGGAATAGAGCAGGTTCAGATCACTGTCTGCCAGTGCATGGGAAATACGGATTTCCACGACCGCGTCCCGCGGCAGTTCAGGGAGCGACTCCTTGATACGCTGGACGGTTTCCTCGTGCAGCGTGGTCAATTTGCCCAGGATCGAATACACGGTTCTTTCTGGAGTGCGATCCAGGAACGCAAATGGCACGATTGAGAGCAGGAGGATGGCTGCCCAGCGCTTGTTCTTCATGGCCATGGTGAGGCCGGGAAGGATGGCGGCCGTCATGGCTCCAGTGGCGAGGCAGAAGACGGGAGCCATGAAGAAGATGTGGCGGTTACCCAGAATAAACCAGTCGGTGCGATTCGGCGGCAAGCGAAACAGCAACGAGATGAATCCGGCCGCGCCGATCATGCCGGCCACGCCAAGCAGTCCCGGAACTCCTTGCCAGGAGGCCCGGCGCCTGATGGCGGGAATGAGGAGCAGCACGCACGCAAGCACGATCAGGACCAGCATGGCTGGTGTCGACCGGTGTTCGACACCGAGGAATTCACCCAGGAACGTGGCCTTGAGTTGATCCCAGATACTGGCTGCCATCCTCGGATAACGTACCGGCGAGAGCAGTTTGAGGTTGGATGTGACATAGATCATCAGCCAGGGGAGGAAGGACGCGATTACCAGTAGATTCACCGCCAATCCTCCCAGGACGATGGGGAAGAAGGGCCGGATGCGTCTGCGATGCCGGCGATCGGCCAGCGGCAGGATCATGAGTGCCCCCATGGCCAGCGGACCATGCTCCCAGCAGAGGCCGGAGGCCATGCCGGTGAGCGCGACGCCCAGTATGAACCACTGCGAGCCTCGTTCCATCCAGGCCAGCTCCAGTACCAGAGCGCTTCCCAATAACACGATCCACAAGACTTGTCCGGACTGGGTGAGATATCCGAAACTTTCCGCGGTTCTGGTCCAGAGGGAGAGGCTCAACCCCGCCGGAACCGCCGCGAAAGGGCAACCCGTGGCGCGATGGATGACGGAATGCAGCACGCAGATCATGAGCCAGTGGATGATCAGGGAGTAGATCCGTAACGGCAACGCCTTGACACCGAACAGGCTGATGAGCATGCGGAAGATCACCAGGTTGCCGTAACGCAACGGTCGGGGGAATGAGTCAGTTGAACCGAAATACTGGGATACATCGTGATCCAACGGCATACCGAGGTAATCACGGGAGATGAACCAGGTCAGGAGAAGATACAACAGGAAGAACCAGATGGTGGGGTTCGGCCATGCCGGTCTGCGGCGGATGCGATTTCCCCCGGGCGCCGCTTCGCGATGGGGGCCGGCGACCGGTTGCATGGCATGGCCGGAGTGGGGATGTATCATGGCCATCTGTAGATGCTCCTGTCGCCGGATGTCGGGATGCGTGTACCGGCGGGTGGTCGTCAGTTCCGGGCCGCGGATACCGGGTGGCTGGCGGAGCTGCTGTCCGATCGTGCCGCGATCCGGCCGACAGCATACATGAAAACCATCCCGCTGTGCACCGTAAAGGAACAGTGCCATGTTGGCACATGGGGATCAACATTACGGCACAACGCAACCTGCGATTTCTTCTATGGCATGATCCGCTCGAAGCAGTCGCCCGTCTGCCGGTCGTACCGATGCTGCAGTTGCCGTTCGTCTCGCGCCAGCATGAGGAACGATGGCCTCATTCAATGCCGGAAGCTTGTACTGGTTGAGATTGCAGGGAACTCTCGATACAAGGTTCGCCATGATGATGACAAGATGCATGGTGCGAAGCTGTCGAGTGTATGCCTCCCTCTTGGGGTTGTGCCGGGAATTGTGTAATCTTCGCCGCGAAGCGTTGGCAGTCAATACCTGGCAATGACATCACCATATGTGTTTTCTCATGGGGGTCGTACCCGGAATCCTATACGTTTTGCTGTGAAGCGTTGACATCAAATGCCTTACGATGGCTTCATTGTTGATCAAGTCGAATCGGCGGTTTCGAAAAACACAGTACTCCAAGGACGGAGTTGTAAGCCTTGAATTGCGTCCACCAGACCTACATGAAACCACTCCAAGTCAGAGTCGGTGGATTTGGTATGATCCCCAACCTCCCGCCAGAAATTGTTACTGATTGAGATAGCGTGCAAATCCCGACGAAACGTTCACCATCATGTGAAAAACACCCGATGCGCACCTGTTGGGGGTGTGTTCGATCCTGGGCCGCAGGCAGTGGATTGGGGATTGAGGATTGAGGGAAGGGGATTGGGGGATTGCGGGAGAAACGCGTGGCGCCGGCAGAGGGAGCGCGTGGCGCCAGCCGCTCCCTGGTTTGAGCGGCAGGATCCGCCGCCACACCTCGTGGGTTGGCGCGTGGATCTTCTTGACAGCCCTTTGAGTGTCAACGCTTCT
>JAFGDC010000133.1 GCA_016932295.1 candidate division CSSED10-310 bacterium | reverse complement strand
ATCTCGGAGTGCGAGGCCTGGCAACGCATCAAGGGTCGCATGACGATGATGCCGCGCTGCCGGCCAGCCATTCGGCGGCTTCATGGGTACGCGTACGAAAAGAAGGCTCAAAGGCGAGTCTGACGACTCGCATAACCAGGGCGCGGCTGGCGCCACGCGCTCCATGCGGCGCCACGCGCTCCATGCGGCACCACGCACTCCTTTTGCTGGCACCACGCACTCCTTTTGCTGGCGCCACGCGCTCCTTTTGCTGGCGCCACGCGCTCCATGCGGCACCACTGGTTTCGTTGATCGCCATCGCAGGCGACCCGTCATAGGTCATGGTTTCAGTGAGCGACACCACCTCCGGCGTATCGGTGAAGGCGCCGGATGACCACCTGGAACAGACAATGCTCCTGACTGACTGGGTGGTCGCCGACTAGACAATCCAGAGATTACCGCCGGTTCGTCCCAGAGAGTAGCCAGGGCGTCCCGCCCTGGTCTGGAGTGTCGGTTCGGGGTAAATGCGTGATAGTTGTAACTGCTTTGTGAACCGGGTGGCCTGTCCCCCCTTAACTGTTCCATGTAATGAGAGTTTCCACGTGGCCGGGACGGCCAGGGAGGCTCGAGAATGGGAAAACGGAAACGACACAGTCCGGAACAGATAATGAGAAAACTCCAGGATGCCGAAACGGCACTGGCAGAAACGTGCTGAGAACGGGGGCTTGCCGTGGCGGGAATATCGCGCCGAGGAGGCCGGCGGCTATTCCTGCTCGCAGTTCTTATGTTACTACCAAGTCTAATGTCATGACACGCAAGTGAGCATGCACCTAGAACACAAGGCGGGTGCCTGTGAATGACAATCGATTATCAAAATCAAATGACCAGCACGTATACCCGGCACGCTCCTGCGCGACGGAGGTATCGCATGAAAATCAATGAGTTTACCGCGCCTTCTCGCGCGGGGGTGGTGAGCTGTTGCTGGATTCACCCGCCTGCGGCGGACGAATCAGCGATTCGAACAGATGGCTTTTCGCCACGGCGCGCCCGCGAACCTTTCGGCGGCAAGGTACGACATCTCAATATCGAAGATCAAAAAGACTGAAAACAATCCTTACTCGATCAGTCAACCGTGCGCTCGATCAGAATCTATATCCGGGTCATCGATTTTTTCGATGAACAGGGTGAGGCACCCCCCGCAGATCATGTCGACATCTTCCGCGGCGTCTTCGGTCAGTTCGAACCGGACCAGTCTCGTTCCGCCGATTCGCATGATTTCCGTGGCGATTTCAAGGGTTTTCACTTCGAGAATGCCGCCGCCTATAGTGCCGGTGGCAGTACCGTCGGCGTAGCGCAACATTCTGGCTCCGGCCTTGCGTGGAGTGTGCCCGGTGGCGGCCACGATGGTTACAAGAACGCGCGGGCCTCCCTCGACGCTTTCACTCAGTTCATGGAGAAGGTGCATCAATGCCGCAAGACCGCTGCTTTTTTCACGGCGGCGACGATCTTGCTATAGCCTGTGCACCGGCAGAGATTACCCGCCAGCGCCTCACGGATCCGTTCATCACTCGGATCCGGATCAATGCGGAGCAGTGCGACCGAGGTCAGGATGATACCAGGCGTACAGAAGCCGCACTGGATGCCGCCCTCCTCGATGAGTGCTTGTTGAATCGGGTGCAGTTCATCTCCCAATCCTTCGATGGTTACTACGTCGCAGCCCTCTGCCTGAGCGGCAAGAACCAGGCAGGAGTTCACTGGTTTGCCGTCCAACAGCACCGTGCAGGTGCCGCACTCTCCCTGCCCGCAGCCTTCCTTGACGCCGGTCAGGCCCAGGTCGTCGCGGAGCAGATCCAGCAATCGCCGGTGTGCCGGCAGGTGAAAATGGTGCTCCGTGCCATTGACGGTCAATCGAACGGAAATCATGTCCTCGTGCATGTCAGCTCCTTTCTGGTCACACAAGGATTATGCCGGGAGGGGAATGCTTGTCAAGCTGCCTCCGGCAACATACTTTCCGGTCGTTCCGCATGGTGGGGAAGAACCCTGATTGACCAGGCTCAATCACCCGGCTTGTCGCCGTGATGGAAGGGCGACGGCGCATCGGCGAGTTCTAACCTCTCGAACAGGTTCAGTTGCCCGTGTTTTTCGACGGTGCGCTGATCAGGGTGCCCGATGACCTTTTCGCAGACTGCGCCGGCGCGGTCGAGTTTCGATTCATATTCCCGGTCCAGGAATACATAGAATTTCCAGATCATCCCGTAGCGCTCCTGCAGGGAGCGGATTTCCAGGTTGCCCAGTGAGGTCAACGGGCGCGGTTTGCCGTCATCAACCTGGACAAGGACATCCGCTTCCTTGAGGTTCATATTCACCGGCGGGCAATAGATACACACGGCATGATCCGGAACCCTGAGCGTTCGGGCGATCACCTGTTCCATCCTGGTCCGGGCATTCCTGTGATTGCAATGGAACCGTCGCGCCAGCTCTTCCCTCGCCACGAAATCCAGCTTGTAGGTAAGTGCGTAGCAACGCTTGTACAGATAACGACGGCGAAACTTGTCAAGCAGATCACGCAAGGGTGGGTGTGTGCCGAACCGCTCCTCTATGTGCAACAGTAATCCCTCGTCTCCCAGGCGAAATAGTTCCTCCGCCCGCATGCCCTGCTGTAATGCCAGTTCCACCATGCGCGAAAGCATCACCCCGGTGGCGACCTTGGCATGGTGGTAATACACCCGTTCGGTCAGGCTGTATCGCAGGCGTAATACCGCCAGCAGTTCGGACAGCGCATCGTGACGGAAGACCTTGCCCTTGAGCAGAGAGACCACGAGTTGTCCGTCGTTGATGCGGAAATAGCTGAAGATCCTGTCGTCATAAGTGGTCCGTAATCCGCAGAAATAGGTGTCTCGTTTCAGATAGTCCAACAGGTCGGCGCAGATGGTATGAGAGACGATCTGTCCGAGAAAGGGCTTCCGCAGGTTCTGGTATGACCTGCAGCGCAGCAGCATGGTGACATCCCGCATGAGTGCATGGCCGCGCAGCAGGTCGCCGACTGGAGAATCCTGCAGAAACAGCCGGTACCGCATCGGGTGATGATCGTGGCGCGGCAGGACCCGCCGCTCATCCTCGAGTGTATGACCGAATGGGATGTGAGTGATGTCGTGGAGAAGTGCGGCCAGTGTGGTGATACGCCGTTCTTCACTGGATATCCTGGCGCCGTTTTTCACCAGGGTGTCGAGAATGCGTTTTGCCAACCAGCAGGTGCCGAGACTGTGTTCGAACCTGGTATGCACCGCGGACGGAAACACCAGGTTGGAGGTTCCGAGTTGCTTGATGGCCCGCAATCGTTGCATCGGGGCGGTATCGAGCACCCGGACTTCCAACTCATCCAGTGTGATGTCGCCATGAACCGCATCCCGGAAGATTTTTTCCTTCATACGTCACTCCCGGATTGCCTGGACGGCCGCCTGGGAGCGTCCGCTGACTGCCTCCGCCAACCTCTCCAATGAATCCCAGGTGGCGCCCAGGCGCACGTTGAGGAGTTCGACCGCGGCTGACCGACCCTGTTTGATGGCACAGAACGCGTGCCGTCGCGCACGTTGTTCGTGCCCAAGTCGCTGTTCCCCCCAAGCCAGCAGCAGATTCATGACAGGGTCATCACTCTGGTTGTGGAGAGCGGATCGTACCAGGGCGACGGCGGCTTCCACCCGCCCGGTGTGCAGCAGTCGCACCGCCATCTCAACCACGTATTGTTCGAATATGCCGCGCTCCGCGGGCCAGTCAGTGAGAAGCAGTTGCAGGGAATCGTCATCCAGTGCATCGACCGCTGCGTCGAGATTCGTTTCGAATGCCAGGCGGACAAGCTCCAAATCGCCAGAATGCGCGTCCTCTATGGCTACTCGCATCAACGCATCGGCAATGCTTGCATCGTCTACTTTATGTTCCATTGCGAGTCCGGGGATATCGCCCTCCCGTGTACCGCACCGGTACGCCAGCCGGATCAGGGACCTGCCCGTGGCGATTCTGTTACGGGCGGCAGCCACGGTTTCATCCGCCAGGTTCCTGACGATACTGCGCCGCATGCATTCCGCCGCAATACAAGGACTTCCCGCTGTTTCGGCTAATTCCCCCAGCCGGCAATACAGCCGGCTCATGAGCCGCGATTGTGGCCAGCGCAGGAACTTGTCAATCACCACGATCCCCTCGCACCCCTGCACTTCGAGCGGCTCACATGTCCGCGTCAGCACCGCTACCCGGGGACGCCATGCGATGTTCACCACGGTGTCGAGCACCGCCTCGACTCCGTCTTCACCAAAATGATAGCCGCCGGAACCGAAGCGCCGGATTGATTTGACGCGGATTTCCCATACTTCACGAAGCGCGGCCGCCGGACTTGACAGTACGAGGCGTGCGCCATTCGGAAGGGTCCACCCCAGGTACTCCTGTGAGTGGTAAAAGGGATCCTTTGGATGCGGATACGGCGTACCTCCCAGGTGTTCGACGAGAAAGTAGTCTTCCGCCTCCACCAGGCGGCAGCCGGGATCTCCCACATCCCACCATGCCCGGCCTGCGATTATGCAGATAACAGCCAGTGCGACGGCGGCAAGACCGGCCTTCGCCATCGGACGGCGGCCAGCCGCGAGTCGGTGGAGAAGCAGCCCGGTCACCACCGCGACAAACACCACCCCGGTCCAGGAAACACGGATCATCGATGGGAACAGCCTGGTGAGATCGATCCGGATCACCTGGCTCAGATCTTCAAGGAACTGGTTGGTGCCGTCAGCCATGTTGTAACGCCAACCAGGTACCAATGTGAGGGCGGTCCAGTACACGATTGACCAGCCGAGGGCGGTGATCATGAGGATCCGTTGCGGGACAGTACCGGTCAAGAGCCGCGCCGCGGCTTTGACTACCAGGATGCCGGCAAGTGGCACGATGGGGGCGAGGTAACGCAGCGGTGTGGTGGGCAGACTGTGCCAGGTGCCATGCCCGGAGAACGTTGTGATATAAGGGATGATGAGTACCAGCGGCAGTAGTTGACCATGATCGTCATCATCGTTGATAAGCAATACCGACAGCAGGACCGGCGCGATCAGCAGCAATCCCTCTTCCTGGCCGAGAAGCAGACCGAAGGCGGCGAATATGGAGCGCAGCCCCGGCAGGTAATGGCGGATCTGGTAGATTTTACCGAACCTGGTGAAGAAAAGGGTGCCACCCAGCAATGTTTTATCCAGGATGAGATACAAACCGAAGGCGAGTGCGGCGCCCAGCAATCCGAACCAGAGATGGCGCCGCTGGCTGCTGATGCGTTGGATGACCAGGAGGATGAGACATGCTGCCAGGGGGACATAGCGGAAGCGCAGCAACGCCAGCAGGAGTGAACAGCAGGCGATCATTTCGACCCGCCAGCGGCGTTCTGTACGCTGCATTTGAGGATGTAGCTCGGTGAGATAGCCATATGCAAGCATGACCATCAAGGCAGCAAGCACATCGGGATAGAGCTGCTGGCTCAGGAGTCCCAGGGGCAGGGTCAGGAAAACCGCGGTGAGTCCGAACCAGGCGGCCAGGGGCGGGGCGATCGCCAGGTAGTGCCGGCGACAAAGAACGAGAAGCCAGCCGGTGGCCGCGACGATGCACAGTTGGGCACCAAGCCGTCCGCCCACGAGATACGCGGGCATCAGGAGAATGGGGAAGAGCGCGCCGAGGCCGCCTGAATAGATCATCCCAGGGGTCACGACATCAGAGGGCTTCGGCAGCAGTTCATGGTCGTAAAACGGCTTGTAGATACGCTGTTCGTATTCGTCCCAAAGATCGAGGTCCGCATCCGTGATCAGGCTGTGGCACAACATGAGGTAATGTGGTTCATCACCGCTTGCCGGCGCCGCCGCCCAGGTCCAGCCTGCTGCGCCGCCGAGGAGGGCGAACCCGATTAAAAAGACCCACAGGGAAGATCCTTGGATCGGACCCTCATGGAGTTCGATACGAACGAGATTGAAGATCTTGATTCCCGCTGCTGCCAGGAACAGCATGGCACACCACATGGACCGGTGTTGCAGGGTGTCGCTGAGCAGCAGGAAAAGCACTGTGGCTGCACAACCGGCGGTGATGATGGCGTCCTGACCCAGAATTCCCGGGTGATTTCTGAACCGTAGCGCCGCACATGTGATAAGGAAGAGTCCCGAGGGGATAATGATGGTGACGAACACTGTTATCTTCGCATCCAGGTTGACACCTTTCGTGTCGATTATCCACCGGATGCCGGCGTGATACAGCAGCCAGAAGGAGGCGTGCCAGAATAAAACCACCCATGATGGATGGCGGCTCATCGCATCACCCGCGGGATATCCGGCCGTATCTTGACGGCGGTCCCCGCATGGCAACCGGGGTAATCGCGAATGTCGGAGCCGCGGCCGCATTCTTGTCCTGTTTCGCTGCGCCTCATTCGTCAGCTCCGTGCTTCATGATCGATTCCGATGATACGAATGGAATACACCGCCAGAACCCCGGCTCCGCCGCTCCTGGAAAACCGTATTCCCTGCACCGTCGTCGGGTGGTCCAGTTCGAGGATACAATAGTAACTCTGCTGTTCGAACCTGATGTCCCCTCGTATCCCTGGCCACCTTCGCAGGACTGGCGCCATGGGATGAGCCAGAATGGCGGCAACGCCGGGGAAGCGCGCATCCCGCTCACCCGTCTCCAGACCAACCCGCAATGGAAAGGTATGCGAATCTCCACCGGTTTTATCGATTGTGACTTCTCCGATCGTCTGGTCGAGTTCGAGCAAGTCATAGAGTTCGATAAGCGCCGTTTCGAGCATGACTGCCGTGGCGGTGACGGGTGGCTCGATGGGCAATGTGACTGATGTGAATGGCCGCAGATAGGTACTTCGATCGAGATGAATTCCTTCGGGCAAGTCGATGAGCGGTTCGCCCGGCGGCTCCGCTGACGGCGCCACGGGAGTACCCGCGGTGATTGTACCAAGTCGCAGGGCTCCTCCGAGAAAGGGGGAGATCGAAGAGACGTGCAAGGGCTGTTCCAAACTGGAAGGCGCCGTAAGACCGATTGCGAATTCACCGCCTCCCAGTTCTGCTGCCACCTTGAATTCGGCTGTCTTTCTGCCTGAATCATTCGCCAGTTCGAGTTCCATCGTTTGTCTCGTGGGTCCGGCCTGGAGGACGAGGTTGACGGGATCCAGCCGCCTCATCTCCACCAGTTGCACATTCCGATCCCGCCGGTAGGTGAATGAAACCGAGACTCGCCTGGATACAGGGTCGTATTGTACCCTCGGTTCGCCAATGATCAGGTCCTCCAGGCGCTGCTCGAGTGAGTCGAAGAACTCGACATAGAGCGGGCCATGGATGTAATCATCGAGATGGAAATCGGCGGGCTCGAGAGCCATGGCCAACGCCGATTCGACCGGCCCAGGATCGATCTCGATACGATCGAACTCGAGCCGGCCGCGCTTCGTGCGCAATTCAAGTTCGATGAGGTCCTCGCCCGTTTCGAACGGCAGAACATAGGACCGCCATCGATCAGTCATCACATGGTGTCCGCCGATGCCGGCACCATTCACCAGCACTTCGAATTCCCCGATCCCCGATGCGGGTTGCACCCGGACATGAACGGCAAGCTGGTGCACCCCCCTGGCGAGGGACAGCTTCCGCATCACTCGTGTCTCAATTGGGTACCACATGGCAACCTGATAGGGCCATACTAACTGCTGTGTCGAATTCCATGTCTTGGTTCCGAACGCTGCCGACCAGCCCGCATCCTCCATTTGCAGCCTGGTGGGCCGCTGCGCCTTGGCGGCGATCAGGATGAGGATGCTCAATACGGCGAACATGCTGAAACCACGGGCGGTGGCATGACGGCCTCGATACAGCCTGCGCAGACCGGGCAGCTTGATCGCTGCATAGACGAAGCCGGCTGCCAGCAGCACGATTCCGCCGATGATGACGAGATCATGGGGACTCGGACGATCGAACGATGGAAACAATTCGGCGAGGGGAAGTCCCATCAGCAGACCAGTCGCGGCCAGCACTGCGTTGGTTTCGCCGGGATAGGGAAGGGATAGGTGGGGAAGGCAGAACTGTGTGATCGTCCAGGCGGCGGTGATGATGGTCAGCAACCAACTGAAGGAAGCCGCGCGTTGGCGCTCGAGCCACTGGAGTGCGGGGGCGAGATAAGGACTTATCAGGACCATTACGGCGAGCATGAAACGGGGTTGCGGGCAGATACCGCCGATCAGTTCGGCGAAACAGGCGATCACGAGGACGTAGGGCAGGATCACGAACAGCGGGGCGAGTAATTCGATAGCCCGCCGGTCTCGGGGTTGGTTCCGAACATGCTGGAGCAATCCGAGTGGCGCGATGAGGAACAGGGGGGCATAGAACAATGCGCCGTACTGTTGATCGAGGAGCAACCCAAGGGGGCCGATGAGCAATCGTATCCATGGAGTGCGCAGGATGTCGTCGAAAGAATGGCCGGCGAGTGGTGTACCGCCCAGGCCGATCGTATACAAACCAAGGACCACTGTAACCAATGCGCTGGTGAGGAGGATGAGGAGGACTGGCCGGCGCCGTCGTTGCCTCATCAGCAGGATGGGTGCCAGGGGGATGATGAGCAGGGCGAACCGTGGTTTCAGGAAGTATGCGCTTACGGCAAGCAGGCTGATGCTCAGGTATGTTGTACCCGCCGTCCGCCGGGATAGCGCCAGGTGAAGTGCCGCGGCTGCGAGCAATGCGCCGGGCACTTCACTATAGACCAGACCGGCATACAGAACGAGGGGCGGTGATGCGATGGCGGCAAGAGTGGCGGCCAATGCATACTCAGGTGGCGCACAGCGGGAGGCGCTGGCGAAGATGACGATTGCCAGGGCTGCCATTATAAGCGCAAAGGTCAGGCCCGCTCCCACCCATCCACCCAGCAGGAGACCGGGCAATGCAAGGGCGGCGAGCACCGGGCTGTGGCGTGATCGCAGTTGTCCGTTGATATTCGGATCGAAGGTCTGCGGTTTGAGCGATTCGGGCATAAAAGTCAGGGAGTCCTGCCGGCGATAGTTGTTGGTGAGATCCAGATCGCCATCATGGCCTATGCTGTAAGCCAGGAGCAGGACATGGCCCTGGTCGCCTGTCGGGGGTATACTGATGAGATTCGACCAGGCGAAGAATACGACCGGAATCAGACATACGATGAGCACCTGTCCAAGTCGCACCGGACGTTGGTTTCGCCAGTGACTGATCAGCGCCGCGGCGGCATGCAGGGTTGCCGCGACGACCAGGCCGAGGCAGATCAGCCGCGTGGCGAGAAGGAATCCCTCAATCTGCCGGTGCAGTGTGAAGGGTACGAGTGCAATCGATGCGGCGAGCAAGAGGGGGTAGGGACCGGCCGTTGTCCCGCCCCTGACATCAAGCAGCAAGGAAAAGGAAATCGATACGAACACGGCGAGCAGCGCCGCCGCCGCCATGCGGACGACTGGAAATGATTCCTCGAAGCTGATGAGTCCGTCGTGAAGCAGGAGGAATCCGAAGAGTACCAGGAGCAGATACGCGGTGGATGTGAGGATCTGCCGAAGCGGCGGAACGCGTTCTCCAATTGGGCGTTGGGCGGGGTTCAACGCCGGGAATCCGGTAGCCGCGGCAGGCGGCTCGGCCGATCGCATGGCGACAGGCGCTTCATGACAGGAGCCATGGCATTACCCGGTACCGAGTCGGGCGCTGTCGGTGGATCCGGATCGTGTGAAATCGGCGGTTCAGCATTGTATGCCGACTCCTCTCAACACATGATACATCGCCTCGTGGATATGGCCGTTGCTCGCTATGAGATGAGGAACGATGGGTTCGAACGGCTGTAGATGCAGATCGGTAACCATGCCGCCGGCTTCCTCCACCATGAGGACGCCGGCGGCAGTGTCCCAGGGTTTTAGTTTCAATTCCCAGAAGCCATCGAGGCGGCCGGCCGCTACATAGCAAATGTCCAGCGCCGCCGCGCCCGGTCTTCTTACTCCTTGCGAAGCACGGATCATGGCGGAAAAGTAATCGAGGTTGTTCACGTCGCTGGTTCTGATGTCATAGGGGAAACCAGTGGCAAGCAGGGAAGCTTCCAGCCGTCTTTCACCGCTCACTGCGAGTCGTTTGCCTGCCAGGTACGCTCCTCGACCCCGAACGGCATGGAAAAGTTCGTCCCGAATCGGGTCGAAGACCACTCCCACCAGCGCTTCACCACCTTCCCACAGAGCGATGGAAACGCAGAAGAAGGGGAAACCATGGGCATAGTTGGTGGTGCCGTCGAGAGGATCGATGTACCAGCGCAAGGGAAGTTCGTGATCGGCAGTGTTGGTGGCGCGACGATCATAGTCTTCTTCGGCGATGATCAGGTGTTCCGGGAATCGGTGATGGATACGATCGATTATGAGATCCTCGGATTTTTTATCGTATTCGGTGACCAGGTCGATTTCTCCCTTGTGGTGGATCTCAAACCTGGTGCCGAATCCTTGCAGCAGAATGGTTCCTGCTTCACGGGCGGTGTCCTGCGCCACTCGCAGATACGTATCAAGCATGCGGACTCCTTTTCCTGATCCTGAATACATGGGGTGTGAGTTACTCAGATCGCCGCCCGTGACCAGGGTAGGGTACACAGGTGAACTGGGGGGTGTCGAGCCGAATCCCGTTGCCGGCGATGTCCATCACGGACAAGAACACCAGGCGTGCCACGCGGGACACCTTGTCCAGGTTGACCTTGTCGGGCGTATCGGAAATATGATGGTAGTCCGCATGCAGGCTGCTGCAAAGATCGACAGCCGGGATTCCCGCCAGGTAGAAGGAATAATGGTCGCTTCCGTATGGGAATGCGAATTCCAAACCTGCCGTCGTGAGGATCCCGGCAGGTTCTTCGTGTCTGCCGATGATGGCCGCCAAATCGCGAGAGCGCAACGCACCGATTACGTGGATGGCGTCGGGATCGTTCCGTCCAATGGTATCGAGATTGATCATGGCGTCGATGTCACCCATGCCTTCCGGCGGGTGTTCAACCAGGTACCGGGAACCCTGGAGTCCCCATTCCTCACCCCCGAAGGCGGCGATCAGGATGTTGCGTCGCAGTTGATCTTTATTAGCAATCAGTTGTTCGGCGACCGCAAGCAGGGCGGTGAGTCCGGAAGCGTTGTCGTCGGCGCCGGGGAAATGATTGCCCTCGCCATCGAGACCGAGGTGGTCCATGTGGGCGCCCAGGACAAGCCAGCCGGCGTCCGGTTCAGTGGATCGTATAACCCCGATGAGATTGGCGGTGGGGTGAAACTGTGGAACCGACAGAATTTTCATGATGATTTTGACGCCTTCAAGAAGCATTGGCGCGTCCGACTGCATGGCAATACTGCTGGACAATGTTTCGAATCCGGGCCGGGAGAGCACCAGGATGGTAGGGCCGGGACCATTGCCGGTTCTCGATGCGCGCGGGCTTCGTTGCTGGTATCCGGCAATCGCCATGGTAGTGTCAGGATATGGATAGCGCCGCGCGGAGCGAACCATGCCGGCCTGTACGGATGCGGTTTGGCGGCTGGGGTATGCGCACCACGGGCAATCAGCGGCGTCCGCGTCGGCGATGACGATGATACCCGCTGCCAGGTTACGGCCTGCAAGTTCCACCAGTTCCCGCCACCCCGCATGCGGATCACAGGGATCGGCGGGTGGCATGGGAGTCATGATGATTCTGCCTGGCAACAGCTCGTCCAGGCCTCTGGCAGTCGCCGACGGCACGCCTACGGGGAAGTAGACGACTTCCAATCGTTCCCAGGCATCCTGACTGAAACCGGGCATGGGGAACAATGCGCCTGATTCCATATCGAATCGAAGAGGCTCTTGCTGGTCCGGGAGGTGGATGTCCATGACCGCTGATTTCACATCCTGGACCACTACGTTGAACTTCTGCTGAAAGGTTCCAAGTGGTTCGAGACCGATGTCGCTGAATCGTCGCTTCAGGTATTTCTGGGTCTTGGCGTCGCCTGGTCCGCCTGATTTTCTGCCCTTGAATTCCTTGGCTGAAAGATCATAGAGCACCTTTTTCACATTGCTTTCGGTGATGCGCTGCAGGCTTTCGTGGAGTTCCGGCGTCAATTGCATTGGTTCGATGCCCGCAATCGGCATGGCCAGTGGATTGTTCGTGGGTTGCATATCACCCCGCTGTATCGGTCGGCCGGACTTGTACACGATGAACCCATCCCAGCCATAGAAAAAGAGCAGCCGGGAGCGTTGCAGCGCATCCGGTGTGAAGCCGCCGTAAATGGTCACGGGCAGCCCCGAGGCGCGGGGATGATCGGTCGAGAGCAGTACTGCGGTGCCCGAATCGGTGTAGGTGCTGCCCATTATCTTGCAGGAATCGTCCGTGAATAACGCTGTTGCAACCGGCAGGAATCCCGCGAGTTCGGCGGTGACGGAGTTTTCATCGGGTAAACCGAGCAGGAAGAGGGGGTGTGCATCTATCCTGGCAGTATCCATCTGGGTGTCAGGGACGACCTCGATCCCCTGTGAAGCCAGTCTTTCGGCCAGCATCGAGTAATACTCTCCGTTGCCTTCGCGAGGCCTCGAGGGAGTGACCACCAGCAGGTTGGCTGAGTGGATGGTTCGATTGAGGCAGGGCAGGATCTGCCCTTCGCTCAGGATTTTAAAGATATGCGCATCGGGATCGATCTCCAGTTCATAGGGCATGGTCTTGAATCGGTAGCGTAAGGGTGTTCTCGGTCCCGATACCCTGACCACCTGGTCCATGGCACCCCCCTGGAAGGTAATTCGTATGGGCAGTTCCAGGTCGTAGTACGGAGGTGACTGGAGGATACCCCCGCTGAGCAGAAAATCGTCGCCGACCAGTTCAAGCTTCGGTGGCTCGAGCAGGAGCGCCGGCCCGCCCTTGAGATCGAGCCACTGGGTGAAAAAGGTCTTCAGATCTTTGCCGCTGACTTGTTCAAAGGTTATGCGGAAGTCATCCCAGGTAACAAAATCGCCGCCCTTCTCCTGGATAATCCTGCGCAGACCGGCGAAGAATAACGGATCGTCGAGCTGGCGGCGGAGCATGTGAAATAGCATGGCGGCTTTCCCGTAACCGATTTCGTTGTCTTCCTCCACCCGTTTCCATTTGAAGTCCCTCACCGGGTATTCGTTCTCCGGTGTGACTCGAATCGCGTACTTCTGCAGCAGCCGGCGGCGATAGTCGGTGCCGGCCGCAGCGCTCTGCAGTTCATGCTGGTAGTAGTTGCTCAGGTAGGAGGTGATCCCTTCCGCCCAGTTGTCTCCGCCCGGTTCGATGAACAGGTAGTTCCCCCACCAGTTGTGCAGGAGTTCGTGATCGATGTGGCCCGGTCGTAAAATGAATGCGCCCTGCTGGATCACCTGTTTGCCCAGAAGCGTGAATGCCGGTAATCCGTAACCGGTGGTGAAGAAATTTTCGACGATGTCGAAGCGGGTGTATGGAAACGGACCGAGCATCTTGGTATAGAGCGAGAGGAAGTCAGCGGTGGGTTGAAGGAGAATCTCGGCGAAACCGGCATCCTCGGCGAACAGGTACGTCGAGATCAGTACGCCGTCCCGTTCGATCGAGCTGATCTGAAATCGATTGGCGGCTATCGTGAAACCGTCGGCGGGGATGTCGGATGCAAAGTGGCGCCGTCGTCGGCCGTTTTCCACCGTATCCTCCATCAGATTGCCCTGACTCACCGGTATAAACGCCTCCGGAGTGGTGATAACGGCATCGAACACGGCCAGGGAGATCGGCACGGCGGGATAATAATAACTTCCCTTATATAGGTAGATCCCCTCCTCACCGATCAATCCACGGGTCTCGTCACCAATCACGAAGGCGAGATCCTCTGCCTTGGATAGTGCATCGTACAGAGTGCCGCGGTATTTGATATTCAGATCGAACTGCCGGTCCCTGGCGATACTTACGGGCAGCTTGATCCGGATTTGTCGGATAAAGGGATCGTCTGGATCGGACTGATAGGAAAAAACACAACTGGTACGATCCAGGCGCACCTGTGTCACGGATAACTCGCGATGGAGCAGGAGAGTCACCATGCGGAGGTCGTCGGCGTCACTCCTGATGGTGATGCGGTCCTCTCCAATCAGCGAATGGTCTTTTGGATCGAGTTGAAGTTTGAGTTTATGGACCTTCACGGAGAAGGGCCGGACATCACTCGCCACGGTGCCGGCGGTCCAGCAGGCGAGCAGGAATGGCACCAGATACTGTTTCATGATCACCTCCAGGGGATAAAGAACACCAGTATAGAGTATTCGGTGAGAAAACTCACCCATGAAGGGACTGCCCGAATCCTCCGACTGCATTACCCGGGGTGGTCAACGGCCGTTTCTGAATGAGTTGTTCAACACGACCCGACAGCCTGCGTCCGGCGGCGGTCTCTTCCACCACTGAGGTGAAAGGAAAGGCGGCGCGTTGCAATTATTCAAAACCGGATTGGGCATGACATTGAAACGATTCGCGAGTCCGAATCCGATTCGCATCCATTCCGCGCCATCTGTTGACAGTGTTGGTGATCACGGCTAGAGTCTGGATGCGTTTCACCTCTTCGAGAAAGGATGGAGATTGTGATTAAAAGCAAAGCACTTATAGGTGGTGCGTTGTGTTTTCTGGTGGTCTTGGCTGCCCCCGACGCACTGGCGTACGACACCTATGTCAATTTTTTCTGGAATCAGCACCAGCCATCCTACCTCCATGCCATGAGTGGTGTTTTCGAATACCCGTTCGCGCGAATCCATGGGGTGCGGGACTATTATTTCATGGCTGCCGTGCTGATCGACGGTCGTAATGATATCAACACCTATGAGTTGTCGGGCAATGAGTGGGTAGACACCGGCGCGCCCACCGGCTTTGGGTTCCCGTTCGTCCATCTCACCATCAATCTGTCCGGTGTATTGTTGTATCAATTGCAATACTACGTGGATAAACTCGGTCCCTGCTTCGATGGCGCCGATTATCCCGAGGCATGCCGCTTCGACCTCTATCCAAACCATGATCCGCTTGCCACCGACTGGAATGACAACAGCCTCCTCCTGGAACGAGTCTTCGATCTGCTCATCAAGCCCCAACAGAATTTCACCAACGAAGAAAAGGTGTTCATCCTGTTCAATTCCAGCTATATCACGCCGCGCTCTCACCATGTGTTCATGTATCCATCCTACCGGGCACTCGAGACCAAGCGACTTACCGCCGGCGGCGGCAATCCCGACAACTGGACCGAAGAAGAACTGCGCGACCTGAAGGTGTGGTACGCGCTGGCCGCCATGCATTATTATTTCAAGGAAACCAATGCCTACATCCTGAAGGGGCATGACGAGTTCGGCAACGAGATGACGGATGTGGTGGAAGGCATCAAGGACCTGGGTCAGTTTAAAACCTGGGGAACGCCCGCGGATGAATGGTTCGGCGAAACCGGTGAGACACTGGATCCCTGTGATGTCGGTGGTTACAGCAACGGCCACGGCAGCGAGTTCTTGCTGGATGGCCGGGTTTGTCATCATTTCACCGACTGGGATGCCATTTTTGTGGCCATTCAGCACTACAAGATTTTGAAGTACATCGTGCCGATCCATCGCAAGCTTCAGGACACCATATGCCCGCATACCGGGTATCCGCAGATCGAGGTGGTGACGACTCCTTACAGTCACCCCATTCTGCCCCTGGTGTTCGACACGGATAATTACTTCGAACAGGCTCCGTATTATGACCGCGTAGATGCCATCGACTTTCAGTATCATGGGACAGGTGAACTCCAGACGGGTGAGTTCGGGCCCGATGACCAGGCGATCTATCCGGATGACGTCTACAATCAGGTGGCCCTTGGCGCCGAGCAATACAAGCGTAATTTCGGCAAGTACCCACAAGGCATGTGGCCTGGCGAGGGATCGGTGGGGGAATCGGTGGTGTACGCCTTCCGCCGAAACAATGTCAAGTGGATCGCCAGCGGCGACGAGGTTGCGGTCGCTTCAGGACATGTGGACGATACCGGCAGGATGTACCGGATCGATGAGGACGATCAGTATCTCGACGGGGACAACAGTGATGCCATGAGCATCTGGTTCAGAAGTGAAACCGATCTGGTGGGATTCAACGGCGGCTTTTTTCATGATGGCGGGCAGAACCTGTGCGGTCTCGTGGATCCCGATGGAAATCCCTTCTGGTTGTGCGGCATGGATTGCGATGCGAATCAATGGGCTTTCAACATCATGGAGTATCATGTCATCAACGACTGGGGACACGACAAGTTCTGGTCGCACTGCGCCGACGGAGAGAACGTCTGGGGGTTTTTCCATCGGTTCGGCGCCACCTTCTTCGAGTATTCCCACCTGGAAGGAGGCGTGGATAGCTACGGTCTGTATTATCGCCTGAATCGTGCCAACGCAATGATCCCGCCTGATCAACGCTGGTATGCCGAGTACAATCTCCAGACCGCGACGCCGTCGAGCTACATCGGCATCGTGAACGGTGAGTATGTGGCTGGTGCTCCCATGCCGCTGGACAATCAGTATGAACTCGAACCCCTGGCACATGGTAGTTGGGTATGGGGCGACTTCACCACCTGGATGGGTGAGGATAACGAGATCCAGGCCTGGATCGATCTCAAGTATACCAGGGAAGGGATGGACACCATCAATGCGGAGAACTTCAGGCCGCACCCCTACGGCGAACCGCTGACCATCCTGGACGGCCGCCAGCGGTACCTGGATTGGTTGATCTGGGATGAACTTTACACCGTCGAAGGGAGTGATCCGTTCTGGTGGTACGGGGCCGACCAGTGCTTCGGTTCGGATGAAATCTTCTGCGATCTCTTCCGGGAGCGCTTGGTGTCCATTTATGTCCTGGCGAAAAAAGCCGGGTATGACATGCCCTATCCCTACATGGCGCTGCATCCGATCATCTCCAAGGGTGATAATGTCAATAACCACCATCCCAACGGCGCCGAGACAGATGAGGATTACGTCGAGGACTGCGAGTATCCGCCCGGAAACGGTGACGATATGTTTGTGCCGCCCCTGACAGAAGAGCCGGTCATTGCACCCGCAACTTTGCCGGCGGATGGTGTCACGCCCGGCATTTTGACCCTGAGAGTCTACGAGGAAGAAATCGAAACCTCCCAGATCGTGGAAGTGTCGGTGGATTTACGTCCGATCGGCGGCGACCGGAGACACATGCTGTATGATGATGGCGATTTCTTCAACGACGGGGATGCGGAACCGGATGACGAATACTATTCGGCCAGGGTGAGGGTGTCGGCAGGCACACCATCGGGACGATATCTCCTGGTCATTAAAGCGATTGATGACACCGGCGCTTTCAGTCTGGACTGGGCTTTCCTGGATGTGGCGCCCAGTTTCAATCTCGGGGTCGAAGTGAGCATGCCGGACAACATGTTTACGGCTGGTGAATCCTGTTGGGTGAAGGCTGTCATTGTCAATCAGACTACCCAATCGTACCAGAATGTCAATTTTCTCTGCGCCCTGGATGTGTTCGGCAGCTATTTCTGGTACCCGGGCTGGACCGAAGCGGTGGAATTCGACACCTTCAACCTGCCGGCCGAAACGGTGCGGCAGCGTGATATCATCGGAGAGTTCCTGTGGCCGTCTGGCGCCGGCAGCGCCAACGGATTGAGATTTATCTCCGCCATGACCGACTCCTCCATGTCATCCGTTATCGGGGACGTGGGAATGTGGACGTTCGGCTACGATAGTTGATGGAGGAGCCATGAAGCGACTGATACCGTTACTGCTCATCGCAATCGCGGGTACCGCGCAGGCCATTGTCATCGATGGCGATTTCACTGACTGGACCGGCGCCGATCTCAAGGCCATGGACACCTATTGGGGAATGACCCTGGGCGCTGATCCCAGCGATCCGGATGCCGCCCCGATCGAAGGCGGAACCGTGCCCGCCGGAACTGATGCCACCTACCTCTTCAATGATCACTACGACGATTCCCGTGATATCGTCGCGTTCTATTTCAATGATGATGGAGAAAACGTTTTTTTCCGCATCGACTTCTTCGACCTCAAGCTGTACGCCGAATCATCAGGCGGCGTGGATGCGTACGTGATGGTGGATACCAATCCGGCCCAGGGTGAGACATGGCTGCCGGACTATACCGACTGTCAAACCGACATGCCGTGGGATCTGGCATTCTGCGTGTACGATTCAGTCAACTACGAAGTGAAGGCGGGAGTGGCCGGGCAACCCAGCACGGGTGAACCGCTCCTCGGCCCCCGCTGGCACGCGGAACTGGACAGCCTCGAGTTCGGTGTGGCGCACAGCGTGCTGCTCGACCATGGCTGGGATGGCAGCCGGGTCCTGCGCTTCCAGGTGTTCACCTGCCGCGATGGCACCAATGGCGGCGCCGGGGAAGTGCCGGACCATTCGGACCTCACGGATGCCATGACGGATGATGACCGGGGATTCAGCGACGATACCCTCAACGGCAGTATAAGCAGTGCCGACCGGTTCACGGGTCGCGGCAAGTGGGCCGTGGTCATGCACGGTAACCAACCGTTTCTGAACGAACGACTTATTCAGAGTCGCATCGACAAGTCCACCGATCCACTTGAACCCATCCAGGGAGTGGGACTGTACCGTGCCATCGAAACCGCGGAATTGACCGGAATGCCTGTTCAAGTCCACCTGTCCGGTACCTTGAGCCTTGGTATAGAATGGGCTGATCCGGGTTTCAACCAGCGCATTGCGGATGGCGTCGACGCTGGCTTGGTGGAGCTTACCGGCGGTTTCTTCTCAGAGCATATGATGCCTTTTTTCAATGGTGCAGTGAACCGCCGTTCAATCCAGTTGGGCACTGAGCTGATCAAGGATTTTTACGGAGTCGACAACACCGGTCTGCCGGTATTCTGGATACCTGAACGGACTGCGCGGGGTGATTTTTACCAGGACATTCTGGCCGCCAATTCTCAGTTCGGCTATCAGTACAAGGCGGTGATCCTGGATGAGAACACCCATCATCATAACTGGTTCGGGTACGATTTCGTCTGGGATGATGTCCCCGGCAATGATGTCCAGGTCGATGACAACGATGTCCACAAAATACATGAGTACAACGGGATGAAAATTCTTTTCATAGACAGATACGCCCAGATGTGGAAAACCGAGACTATGTATCCGCAGTTCTACGGCATGGCCTATGAAAAATCACTCCAGATCGGCCTGCGCGCCAAACTCATCGATCTCGCCATGCATGCCGACCAGGCACAGTTGCTGCTCTGTATGGAAGATTGGGAGGATTATGCCGGCGAACCCTATCGGGCACTGGCTTCCGCCCGCAATCCAGATGGTCATGAAATCGTCACCACCTGGATCGCAAACCACCAGTGGATCGCCATGACGACTCCGAACGCCATTTTGCGCAACGAGGTGGACATCACCGGCGACGGCAATGGAGATGTCTGGGACACGGTCACGGATGAACCGATCACGAACCATCTGCCGCCTTACTTCGGCAACCAGATGCCGCCTTACTGGCTCAACGATCAATTGCCTATCCAGTCCTACGGCTGGTTGCTGGACTCGGCCGACGGGAACGATCCGGACAGCTCCCACTACCCTGACTTCGAGAACGTGGACAACGATCCTCGCAACGATTCCTGGGATGACGGCTATCAAAACTGGTACTGGGGCAGTGCCTGGGAATGGAGCTTCAAGGACATGGTACCGGCCATTCGGGGATGGCAATATGATATTTCTGGGACCGGAGCCTATCCCCGCTTCCCACTGCCCAACAACCTGGCCATGGGCGCTTTATGGAACTGGAACAATGGAACGGAAACCCCATCCGCCCAGGGTATCATTCCCCAGACCTGGAATGCGCTGGAAACCACAAGTGCTGAAAACGACCTGGTGGACCTCGCGGTTTATTCCTACCTCGCCATGCTCTACGAGATCGCCTGGCATGACGAATATACGGTGCGGAGCCTCACGGAAGAAGAGGCTGACGATGATACCAAGGGTGTGATGGTCCACTGGATGCTGCCCGCGTGCAACCATGTCCGTGATGTGAACATGATTCTCGCCGCTGCCGAATGGGCCGATGCAAATCCCGCCGCCGCAACCGTGGCGGAAGCCCGTGATGTGGATCTGGATGGAGAAGACGAGTACCTCCTTCATAACGACAGATTGTTCCTTGTCTTCGAAAACAACGGCGGGAGGCTGGTAAAAGCGTACTACCGGGATGGCTCGGGGCGTCCGCTGGAAGTCGTGGGCACCTCCATCGTGCAACCTGATCGGGGCAGCGAGGACGAGGGGCTCGACCGGTTCACTTCCGATGATTCGGATGACGAAATCAATCGGCTCAGTTGCTTCCGTGAAGAGGGTTACGTGAACGACATGTATCAGGTCATCCCTGGTTCCGGCTCTCTGACCTTCTACTCCAGCGATCTGAAGATCAGGAGGCGGGTCAGTCTGGGTGCCGGCAGCGATTTCCTGACGGCCCAGTACCAACTGGATCCTTCCCTGACCGGCATCCAGGTGGAGTTCGGGCTCTCTCCCAATACCTGGGACATGATGTTCAATGGCAAGACGAACCTGCAGATGGTGGGTGGTCCCTCGGTGGACCTCATCGGAATGCGCAACCTGGCCGGCGGGCAGGCATTCATTCGCTACCAGGATGCCGAGTATGTGTATGCCGACCGGATGGATCGTGATGTCACCATCGCGCTGACCCGGAGGGTAGTGGTGAGTCTGAACAATGAGGACTGCGGGTTGCAGCTCTGCTTTGGAGAAGACACCGGTCCTGAGCGCCCGGTCATCCAGTGGGCGGGCATCCTGGCCAACCCATATGACGGAGGATCGCCGGGGCAGATGAAGGTTATCGCCGCGGTGGAGCCTCCCGACAACATCGCGCGGGTGCGCTTATATTACGGCGGCATGCAGAACGATATGCTCGCCGAACCCATGTACCTGCTGGACATGCATGACGACGGTCAGGCTGGTGACGATGCCGCCGGTGACGGCGTGTTTACCTTTGCCGTGGACCTGGCTGCCGGATTACCCGCCTCACGTTTCGCCATTCTGGTGGATGCAGTGGATCAGCAGGGCGATGTCAGTGATCTTTGGCCCTATCTCACGGTAACCGGAACCACGGCTGCCGGATCTCCGCCCATGACCATCGACGATGTCCGGACCCGGATGTCGGACTACCTTACCGTCCATGGCTATATAGGCGAAGGGGCCAGGGCATCCTCTTCCATTCTGCTGGGAGGCTATTATCAGACCGAAGTCACACCGCAAGGCGGGGAAATGACGCTCTTCGTACAGATCCCCGGCGCCGCCGGCACGGTGAATACCGTGGAACTGGGATATGACGGTTTACCGCTCGGCATATTTCTCGAACCTGTAGGCCTGGATTTCTACGTGGTCTCCATGGAGTTCGGAGCGGGTATCCCGGTCGGACGCTATATGTTGACGGTGCAGGCGTACGAAAGCACCGGCGGAATCAGCAACCTCTGGCCTTACTGGGAAATCCGCTAGGAGGGCGTCGATGGGACAGGTTATTCTGGAGCATGTGTACAAACAATTCGACGACAACGTGGTGGTGAACGATCTTAACCTCAAGATCGAAGACCACGAGTTCATAGTGATTGTGGGGCCTTCTGGTTGCGGCAAGACCACCACGCTGCGCATGGTGGCGGGCCTGGAGGAAATCACCAGCGGCACCATCCGTATCGGGAATACGGTGGTGAACGACATCCCTCCCAAGGATCGAGACATCGCCATGGTTTTCCAAAACTATGCCTTGTACCCTCATATGAATGTCTACGACAATATGGCCTTTGGCTTGAAGCTCAGGAAGTTTCCCCGGACGGAGATCGAACAGCGGGTGAACGAAGCCGCGAAAATCCTTGGCATCGAACAACTCCTGGAGAGAAAACCAAAGCAATTGTCCGGCGGCCAGCGCCAACGGGTGGCGGTGGGGCGTGCCATTGTCAGGAAACCGGCCGTCTTTCTGTTCGATGAACCACTGTCCAACCTCGATGCCAAGCTGCGCGTGCAGATGCGTGCGGAGATCTCGAGACTGCACGAACGCATGAAAACCACTGCCATCTATGTCACTCACGACCAGGTCGAGGCCATGACCATGGGAGATCGCATAGCCATCCTCAAAGACGGACTCCTCCAACAGGTCGGTTCACCACTGGAAATTTACAGGAATCCCAACAACCTGTTCGTGGGCGGTTTTATCGGCAGCCCCGCCATGAATTTCTTCAAAGCCCTGGTGGAGGAGAACGGCCAGGCCATGAGATTGCGTTCACCCGATTTCACGCTGTCTGTCCCGGAGAGCAAGCGGCGATCACTGCAGTCATTTATTGGACAGGAGTTGAACTTCGGTATCCGGCCTGAACATATCCATGACCGGCAGTTTTATCAGGAATCGGCACAACCGGCGGTAGTCCCGGTGCAAGTCGAAGTGGTGGAACCCATGGGTTCCGAGACGTACCTGCATGTCTGCACCGGCAGCTTCAATTTCGTCGCCCGGGTGACCGCCTTGACACGCGCCCGGGTGTCCGAAAGTATGGAACTGGTGCTTGAGATGGAGCAACTGCACGTGTTTTCAGCCGATACGGAAGAGGCGATTCGATAATTCCTCTTGGTGCCGGCCGCGGGAATGCCGGCGGCAGGGATGCTTGTTATGGTGAATACTGAGGCGGTGCTGGAGGCTGAAGACACAGCCGCAGGTTCAATGCTGGATTTCCTCTGGCTGGTATTCATTGATCCTCCCCGCGCGTTCGAACGTATCCTTGAAGTCAGACCATGGTGGATAGGTTTCGCCCTGATAACGCTCGGACTCGCCCTCATCGATTTCGTCAGTCTTGCCAGGGAAGAACTGCCCGACCATCCCCTCACGGCGCTGGCTCTGGTCGTCGGCCTGGCGGGATTGTTGGCCGTGGTTTATTGGCCGCTCTACACCTTCATGACCGCGTTCGGTGGTCCGCGCGTGTTGAACGGACGGGGTGTCTTCAGTGACTGCATGTTGGTGGTCGCCGCCGCCGCGGTTCCCGCCGCAATAGCGGCGGTTCCGTTGCTGCCGGTGGAGATCCTCGTTATTCAGCCGCATCTCGCAGGCGGCCTGCAGGAGGCGCTTGCACAGCAACACTTCCTGACGACCGCGGCACTGGTCGTGAATTTTTTCCTGGGTTTGTGGTGGCTTGCATTGACTGTCTGGGGCGTCAGGCACATCCATGGATTGAGTTGGCCTCGCGCGGTTCTTGGCTTCTTTCTGTTGCCGATTCTGTTTGCCCTTATCAACTTGATAAGCCTGGTCATGCTGCTATAATCCCCCGGATAATCAACCAGAGAACTGTTGGAGGTGGATCGAAATGCGAAGGGAACTGCTGAAAGCAATGGGATGGTTCTCCGCCGCCGTGATACTCGGACTGATCGCCCATGCGGCGCCGGCAAGTGCCATCGTCCTCGAGGATCCCCTCGGCGATGACGATGGATCGGGCGCCTACATCTATCCAACCGATCCCGTTTATGCCAGGAGCGCTTTCGATATTCTCAAGCTGCAGGTGAAAGAGCGCGGTGAGAAGATTGAATTCGCGCTCACCATCAAGGCCAATATCGAGAATCCCTGGAACATGGATTCGGGTTTCAGTGTGCAGATGGCGCAGATCTATCTGGACACTGATCATGCGGATGCTTCCGGCTGGACCGATGCGTTGCCGGGAATCAATGCCCGCTTCAGTTCCCGGGAAGCATGGGACAAGGTGATCATCATCAGCCCCCAGCCTCGATCAAGGCTGCAGGCGGAAATCAAGTCCAAGGCCGCGGACCGTGCCGACGCCGTCATTATTCCTCTGAAGGTCACTCCCCGCGGAAAGACGTTTATCGCCCTGGTGGGGAAGGATGAGCTGGGCGGTGTGCCAACGGAGCAGTGGGGTTACCAGGTGGTGATGACCAGCAACGAGGGGTTCCCGTCCTCGAAGGAGATTCTCACCAGGCATGTAAACGCGGAGGCGGAACAGCACCGCTTTGGCGGTGGTGACGACGGATTGGGAGATCCACATTTCATAGATATGTTGTTCCCACCGGCCGAAGGTGAAAAAACGGAAGCAACCGGTCAGCACCTGTGCCTGGCCGAACATGTCAGCAGTGAAGATGAACCTGAAAAGAACCAGTGGGCGGTTATACCCATGGTGTATCCGGCCGCGCAATGAGAGCCGACAGGTTGAAAGGAGCGACCATGAGAAGAACCATGTTGATCAGGATGATGGCGACCGTCTGCCTGATGTGCCTGCTGCCCGGCGCTTCCGCCGAGGTCGGCATCGACTGGGGGGGGAAATTCTTCACGAATTGGCTGTACGGCAATGATGATACGGAGTTTTCCTCTTATGTGAGTTCGGACGGCAATCAAGGTCACAATGGCATCAATTCGGAACTCGAGCTGACCATCACGGCACATGTGTCGGATTATGTGGAAGCCGGCGCCAGGATCAAGAACCGTTACAGGAAGAACTACTGGGCCACCTATTGGGATAACAACGGCGAAGGCACCCTGTCGGGTGAGACCAACGAAGCAAATCAATACATGAAGCTGCGTGGGGTTTGGGCGCGATTCCAGCCGCCGGAATGGGCGACTCCGCTGATCCGCTCCATCCACCTTGGTTCGAGCGACCTGGGAATGTTCAACCCATGGACCGTGGGTCGCATTCGCTATATCGACCGCGATAACTCCATGGGCACCTTTGTGAACGGTGCCATGGGCGGATCCGTCGCCTATGAACTCGCCCGCATCTCGCTGCCGTCACGATGGGCTGGTCCGGGGTGGAGCACCCGCGGCAAGGGCTATCACAACAATGACGGCTTCTTCACAAGGGATGCAGCGTATGCCGCCGCCTTCCGTTTCGATGTGAGTGATCGCTTCAACTTCGCCCTCATTGGTGATTATACATTTGACAAGGAGGGTGATGTCGATGACGAGAATCCACGGGATGGACAGGATCTGGTGAATCGGTTCAGCAATACCGTGGTCAGCCTCGATATGTCCTTCATGCCGATGGACATATTGGATGTCAACCTCCTGGGTGTCTATGCTGCAACCAACTACGACGCGGAATTCGATTACATCGAACGCCGTGACGGCTTCAACATCATGCCCCAGAAGGATACCGAAGACGCCGCCTATAAAGCGTTGATTACCCTGAATGATCCCTTCGGCGTCGGTCTGAATGTCCAATTGGAGTATTTCAACATCGGCGAGGATTTCGTCTCATTGATGGCGGCGCGGCGAGAGTCCGATGTGCTCATCACAGAAGGATTCGAAGCAGACGATACGCCGCGAAAGGCACAACCGGCCGACGAGTCCATGATGCCATTCGTGGTGGACTGGGGCGGATGGAGCGGTAATATGGGGCAAACACCCACCCTGAATGTGGACAACTTCGAAACCCAGTTCGATGAAATGGTCTATCAAAGCATCATCGGCTGGAACGGCGGCACCCTCCTGCTGGACTATGCCTCCGCCGCTCTCGAACTGACCGGGGAATACACGTACGTCGATTACAATACCAACGGGCAGGGTCGCGATATGACGGTGTACCCCGAGAACAACGGTTTCGGCGCGCCCGACAATGCCTATAACGAATACCAGGAACGATCCACGCAGATCGCCCTGATCAAGGGCAAGTATGCCTTCGAAGCCTGCCGGCCGTTCGAAATTTCCGGGAAGGTGAAATGGATCAACGATGTGGATGACCGAAATCTGGATATCACTGAAGACGACTACGAGAATGACAAGATGATCTATGACCTTGGTCTGGGCGTGGATGTCACCGATGAAATTTTCCTCAAGGTCGGTTACACCTTCTACGACAAGGAAATCACCCTGGGCGGAGAGCCCTATGCCAGCGAAAAGCATCGGGCCTACCTGCAGGCGCGGTATGACTTCGGCGGCATGAAGATCGGCTACCTGCTGGAAAGTTTCACCGGAGAGGAGCAGCCGCCTGGCGTTGAGGATACCTACGACGACTACCGTTTGATCAGATCCAGGGCGTTCGCCGAAGTGTCATTCTGAGCCTGCCTCCGGTTGGGAAACGAGAATCTCCGGCATAGTACACGTAAGTACGGAGGGAGGCCGCTGTCCCCAGTAATGGACAGAGCCTACCGTAAATATTGAATGAGGTGCTCCGAGTTTCAACATGGAGATGTGGTCCCAGGTCTGTTCGAGTCGTTCAACCTTGGTGGTGCGCACCCTGGCATGAAGTAACTCGTTCCGCTGCGAATCACCATCGCGGACAGAATGTCGATGTGCCGGATGGAGGTGGTGCCGTGAAAGTAACGGGCAGGATCGCCTGGTGGAATACCCCGGTGATGGTCATGTTCATGTTCGCGCTGATGCTGCCCGGCTGGTCCGGCGACTCGGCCGGACCCGGCGCGGATGCTGAACTGATGCTGGAGGATGGTGCCGGTGACGATGTGGGACTCGGCGGTTACCTGTATCCGCGTGATCCTCTGTACACCTCCGGTGGTCTCGATCTGAGACGGATCAGGCTGCATGAAAAACGAGATGGCCTGGAAGTGGTGGTAACGTTGGTGGATCCGATATCCGCACCGCCGCCCGTGATGGTGGGTGACAATCTCAGATTGGATCAGGTATGCCGGCTGGGATTCTACTTCCAGACAATCGATATCTACTTCCATCGGCGGGGAACTGCCGGGTGCGGTTCCTTGCTGCCTGGCAGGAACGGCAGGCTGGCAGCCGGTCAGTCCTGGGACAGGGTGGTGGTGATTCATCCTCAACCCGGGCAGTTCAGGAGCGGCTTGAACGCGTACTTCAAGAAACTGAAAAAAAGTGAGGAGAAGCGGCGTCGAGAAGAGATGACCGGTGAATCGATGGAAGCGCTCTGCTTCGATCCGGCACGGGTGTTTGTGCCGGATCGGCCGGTGATGGGCGGACGAGAGCTTCGCGTTGAATTGCCGCCATCGTTCCTGGGCGGTATTTCAGAGATCGACGGCATCCTGGCCTTGAGCCTGGGAACGTCATTCACTGCGGGTTACCGCGTGAATGGATCGTTTCAGGAGCGCTGGCGTGACCGACTGATGGTCATGGGGGTGGGAGGTATGGTGGATGAGCGGCGGTTCGCCGGAGCGGCATTTGATGGGGCCAGCCCTGTGATGGACACGTTGGGTGGAGCTGAAAATGGAAAGAATTTTTCTCAGACAGAGGGAGAACCGGCGGTGTTCACGATGAGGTTGTTGGCGCCGGAATCAGTCCAGGCTGAAAGCGTCGGAGGAGCCGCCGTCGAGTCAGTTTCGCAAGCGCGGCGGGAGTATCTGCCCGTGCTGTCTCAAACGCGCGAGGTATTGTCCATTGGTGTGCGAGATGCCTTGGTCAGAAAAGGCGATCTCTTCTCTATGGTCGATGAGCAGGAGCAGATACTGGGAACCTGTGTGATCGTCCGGGTGATGGCTGAGGATGGGCTGGCGTTGGCCGCTCCGGTCATATGGGAGGGCGATCCGATGGCAGTGAAGAAGGTGTTTCGCCCGGAATGATGCTGCGGGAAGAACAGGGAATACGTTCCACTTCTCTTGTATGCCTGAGTACAGGCAGGAAAAAGCGGGGTATCCTTTTCTCAATCGCCTTGGTGGTTTTCGTTTCTCCCAAGACCAAGGGGAATGCCCGGGGGAGTGCCTGGAAGTATCCCGAACACATGTAGGATGACACCTGATCGGGTCACGGTGGAGAAGCTGTCAGTCCTGGTCCCGTCGCCCTCAGCGGTCCGTATCAGAATCTATGGAATAGTACCGCCCGTGTACTCCCGCACTTGCATGCCGTGTTCAACGAAGCCTGACAAGGTTCTCAGTCTCCTAAGTATCTGCATTCGGTTACTTCCACCGCGATCAATCGGTCCTGAACCGGATCGCGCAGGACGGTCACGAATTGATAGGTGCCCGTTGGTTCAGAGCCATCCCATTCATGCGTGAACAACTCCGCCGTCTGGTTCAATCCGGCCGGTAGCGTGATTGCCGTTGGCGGGAGCAGGTCTCCGAGGTACACTTCGTCAAATGCCAGGGCGATCTGGATGAGGAGCGTGCCTTCCGCGCCGCGGTTTTCGATGTGTCCGGTCAGGGAGAGTCCATGGGTGCTGTCATATGTACTTCGATCCGTCCAGGTGTGGACCATGATGTTCCATTCCGTCACTCCGGGCACCGCAGAGACCACCCAGGACCATTCCTGCTCCGCTCGAGAATCGATCGAGGCGAGGCGGTAGAAATACGGAGTGCTGTTCCGAACGGTTGTGTCGCAGTAGGAGTAGTTGTTTAATGTGTAAGATGTCCCGGCACCGGGCAGCATGTGATCGGTGATCTGCTCGAAGTTATCAGAGTGACTGGTGGATCGATACACGTGGAAGCCGATGTTCTCTATCTCGGTGGCTGTGGTCCAGCGCAGATCGACCTTGCCGTCTCCAGGTTGTGCCTCGAAGGAGAGGAGTTTCACCGGCACGAGGTAATCGAGGGTGATGTAACGTGGTTCGCATTCTTCCGGCCGTGAGTTGATCGTCGCGATGTAGATGGGGTAGCTGGTGCTGTCGAGACCGGTCGTGTCCCAATAAACGGTCGCCACCTTGGTGCTGCCGACTTCGATGTCCTCCAGAACCACCATATCGATCATTACCGGCTCGATATCTGGATTGTATGGATCACCGTCGTACGCGAAATACACTTCTGTGTAATTGACATCCCACCAACCCACATTGTGTACGGGTGCGGAAATTTCAATCAGCGCTCCCGGCGAGGCCATGGGCGGTTCGAACGAGACTTCCGGCGTGTTGATGGCGAGTTCGCTGCAATCGGGCAACGGAGTAGGAGAATGAGTGGGGCTTGGGGCAGGGCTCGCTGATGGATTGACGGTCGGTGTGAGACTGGGGAGCGGCGTCAATGTGGCGGTAGGTGTGTCGGTCGGCGTCCGGGTCGGTGAACCGGTCGGAGTGATGCTGGGTGTCCTGCTGGGGGTTGACGTCGGTGTGCTGGTCGGAGTGTTGGTCGGTGTGCTGGTCGGAGTCACGGTTGGCGTCGGGCTGGGTGAGTAGGTCGGGCTGGCGGTGGGTGTGCGTGTCGGAGTGGGGGTCAGGCTTGGAGTGAAGGTCGGCGTAT
>JAFGDC010000132.1 GCA_016932295.1 candidate division CSSED10-310 bacterium | reverse complement strand
GCGGCGGCGGGGGCCCGCCGCCGCAACCAGGGCGCGGCCGGCGCCACGCGCTCCTTCGCTGGCGCCACGCGCTCCTTCTGCCGTCGCCACGCGCTCCTTAGCTGGCGCCACGCGCTCCTTCTGCCGGCGCCCGTCAGTGGCATCTCCCGCCATAAGCGATGAATGGAAGGCGGGATTTTGCTATTCCACAGGATACTGAACGTGGCGGGGGAATCGGGAACATGGATCATGAGGAACGGCTGCGTCACCCGCGCGTGCCCCGCTGTCCGCCGCCGCTGTTATTTCCTGGCCGATTCCCTTGCCAGGCCCAGTGTTACCCCGGCGATACAGAGCGATTCATGATTGGAGGCATTGCGCAGCTCCACCGCCGTGACCGGCGCTCCATCCGGCAGCATGAACCCGGCGGCATCCCAGTAGCTGTCCCTGTATTGAGCGGCCAACTGTACTGGATAGGGAGGCGTGGTCAGGTCTCTGGACAGGAAGCGATGTCCCCTGGCGTGCAGGGTGACGGAGAAGACTGAACCATCGGCGCGTTCGAGATCCACGTATACCGACGGCGGTTGTTCGGGTTGGACATTGTCGGAGATCAGCCCGATGAGATGGATGCTGCGCACCGGCGCGGCGCGCGGCAGTTCGATTCGCACCATGACCGTCAGTCGTTCCGGAGCGCCCGACAGTACCGAATAGAATGGCACCACCCCGCCCGGTATAAGATGGTAGGGGATGCCATGGATCGGGACCAGTCCCCCCGCCAGATCATCCAGCCGATAATTACCCTCGTTTCGATAATAGGGATGATCAAGGTTCAGGTTCCAGTGCGCTCCATCTCCCCACATGACGGCGACTTCCCGGAGGTCTAGCGGCAGAAAACAAGCGCCGGCGCTCTGGATGCTGGTTCCCGGTGTCCAGCCGCGCCCATCCATCGTTGCCTCCAGCGCCATCCTCAGGTCCTCGGGCCGGAGTTGCACCTCATAACCCACGACCCGGCCCGGCGGTTCCTCCAGGCTCATGACCTCCGCCGCCGGGTAATGCAGCGCAGTTGCCTGGAGGAATCCCTCCGCGTCGAGCACCCGGCAGAACAGGGATGCCGGCGTATCCAGTCTCGGGATCAGGGGCATGGCTGTCGCCAGGTCGGTCCACATCATCGCGTCCGGATCGCCGCATCGTTCCCAGCCGGTGACGTAACGCCAGGCGCGTTGAAAGTGCCCTGACTGGATGATCACGGTGCGGGTCCCGAGGGTGTCACGTATGCGGCGATTGACGATGTTCTTCTCCCCTGTGCTGGCTTTTATCAAGGTTTCACTGACCCATCCCCCCTGGATTAGGATCAACCCGCAGGACAATAACGCCAGACGGGATCGCCGGACTCCATCGAACCGGTTCAGCCATCGGGCCAGGAAAGCGCCGCCCATGATGAACAGGGGAACCATACAGCCCTGCAGGCGTCTCTGGTAGGGGAAATCGGAGAGCACCGCTGGTCCCAGGTGAATGATCAACATGGCGATGAGGATGCGGTCCGAACCCCGCCGAACGATACCCGGCAGGGTTACCGCCAGACCAAGCAGCATGAAGGTGCACAACATGGGGGTATCGATGCCGAACGGGGGATTGTAGAAGTTGTCACCCAGCGGATTGCCGGTTAATCCCGTGAATGCCGATCCTATATTACCGGCGATCTGGCTCAGGGAATGGGCGGCCTTGCCGCTGCCGATTTCGCCCTTGACGACGAATCGCACCCGCCGCATGTCGTTGGTGAGGGCGAATGGGAGGATCAGTACCGCGGCGAATACCACCACCGACAGGAGCAGGCCGGCGGTCAATCGCAGCCGATGTTCGCGTCGGTCCGCGAGTGTCCACAGGGCGATCGGCGCCACCAGCAGAGGGACGACCTTGAAGGTCACCCACGAGTGAAAGCCCAGTCCGGTGATCAGGGCTGCCGGCGCCATGAGGAGCGCGCTGCTTCGCTGCAAGGCACGCAGCCAAAGCAGGTAGGCCACGATGATGAGCAGCACTGCCAGGTTTTGTCTGACCACCAGGCGGGAGACCAGCACGTGCCATGGCGATATCGTCATGAGTGCGGCGGCGAACAGTCCGGTGGCGGGATCGTACAGGCGCCGTCCGAGGTAATACAACATGGGCACGGACAGCACGCCGAACAGCGCGGTCAGCAGGCGCAGCGAGACGAGACGGGGCGGCAGCAGGTGAAACCACAATCGGCCCAATTGATAATACAGGAACTCTTTGGATTGTACGGTGGCTTCGAAAGGATGACCGGTATAGTACTCCAGAATAATATCGGTGTTGAGGCTTTCGTCACTCAGTTCCGAGGATGGATACCGGTCCAGATCATGGAATCGAAGGTACGCCGCTCCCGCCGTGATGACCAGCAGCAGCGCAAGGATCACGGCAGGCGGCAGCGGCGCCGATGGTGTCGGCCTGCTCCGCACCAGGATGGCGGTCAAGGCCAGACACAGGAGCAATGCCACCAGGCCGCGACTGTTCAACCGTCCGCCGAATCCGGTCTGACTGCGCGCGACGAAGACCGCCGCTGTCGTTATGCCCGTCAGGCCATAAAGAAGCGGGGGCAGGCGCTTTGAGAACAGTGCCTGAAAACCCAATGCCACGATACCGGCCGCGAGGATTGCAAGGTAGGGCGGATACACCACTCGCGGCAGTTTCGGTACAAAGGATAGAGCGTGAATGGCGGCGGTGTTGCCGAGGCTCAGGAGCACTCCCGCCGTTACCGCTCCGGCACCGATGGTCACCAGTATTCGTTCGCCGCCCCTCATCCGCTCCAGCACCCCCATCCCGCCGAAGGCCATCCCGTTCGCTCCGGAAACGGGCGGCATGCAGCCGGTGGTACAAGGTGTTCACAGGTACGTTGTGACCCTATACCATAGGCCTTGCCGGCGCAATAGCACAAAGGGCGCGCGGCGGTTTTGACAATCACCGCGGGGCTCCCTATAGTGCCGGTCGAGGTGATCCATGACGGAGGAAATCCAGGGCTTGACAGCGGGTGAATTGACCGCGCTGGTCGAGTCGGAAGGACATCGGCCCTATCGCGCCAGGCAATTGCTGCGATGGCTGTACCGGAGAGATTGCCTGGACTATGAGGAAATGACTGATCTGCCGGCGGCTTTCCGCTCCGTCATGGCGGCCAGACACCCGCTGGTGGGCATGACTCCGTTGCGGTGGATCGAGGCATCCGACGGAACGCAAAAGGTGCTGTTGGAACTGACCGACAAGGCCCGTATCGAAGCGGTTTTCATGCCTTACGAGGACCGCTGCACGGTATGCATCTCGACGCAGGTCGGCTGCCCGTTGGGGTGCCGGTTCTGCGCCACCGGGGCACTCGGCTTCACGCGGCACCTGAGCGCCGCCGAGATCATCGCCCAACTGACGGTGCTGCGTCGCCGGATACCCGCCGTGAGACAGGGCAACATCGTCCTCATGGGCATGGGTGAACCCTTGCTCAACGTGACGAACGTCCTCCGGGCGCTGCGCATAATGACCGCCGACTGGGGGATGGGACTGTCCAAACGCAAGATCACCGTTTCCACGGCTGGCATCATTCCCGGCATGCGGGTCCTGGCCGATTCCGGCCTGGGCGTCAACCTGTCCGTGTCGCTCAATGCACCAGTGGATCTCCTGCGGTCACGGCTCATGCCCATCAATACCACCTATCCTCTCCGGGATCTGATGGATGCCTGCCGCGCGTACCCCCTGGCACCCGGTCGCAGGATCACCTATGAATATGTGCTCATCAAGGATTTCAACGACCAGGATGTGCATGCCGGGCAACTGGTGGATCTGCTTGACCGCCGCCGCGCCAAGATCAACCTGATCCCCCTCAATCCGACGGCTCATTTCCCGTTCCAACCGCCCAGCCCGGAACGACTGAACCGCTTCCAGGAAATCCTGTTCGCCGCCAATCTCTCGGCCTTCATCCGTGAGAGCAAGGGCGCCGGTATCACGGCGGCCTGCGGGCAACTGGCGGCGGGAGAGCCCTGATGGCGGGAGACGTGTTTATTCCCGGTCGCCGGCTGCGGGTCAGGGTGGAAAAGCTCGTCTGGGGAGGTGACGGTCTGGCCCGTGTCAACGGTGCGGTTTGTTTCATCCCCGGTGTCGCGCCGGGCGATGTCGCCGAAGTCCGCATCACCTCGGTCAACAAGAGTTTTCTGAGGGCGGACCTGCTGCGGGTGCTGGAGCCGGCCCCCGGTCGCCGGGAACCACCCTGCCCGTATTTCGGCACTTGTGGTGGGTGCAGCCTGCAACAACTGACGTATGATGCGCAAACCGCGGCCAAACAGGAAATGGTGGAGGATGCGCTGCGCCTGCTGTTGAAATCCCAGGATCTGTTCCCCGCTCCTCTCATCCCGTCGCCCCGGGAATTCGGGTACCGTATCCGCACCAGGCTGCATGTCAAACGCCTTCACAGAGGGTCGGTTCTCGGTTTCTACGAGGCGCGCAGCCGTCGGATCGTGGATGTGGCTTCCTGTCTCCTGCTCCCACCCGCGCTCGACGGCGCGCTGTCAACTCTCCGCGAATGCATTCCGGCATCCGGTGAAGTGCTGCTCGCTCTCGACCAGGAAACCGGGTCACTCTGTGTGGCAGTGAACCACAATGCCACCGAACCTGGTGATCCGGAGGCGCTCCTCAATGCCCTGCGCAGTGCCGGGCTGCCGGTCATGGGGGTTGCGCTGCGGAGTCCCCGGGCAATGCATTCCGCCGGTGGGACGATTCTGCGTTATACCATTGATGGCCTGCGCTTCACGGCCCCGATAGACGGCTTCATGCAGGTCAACCAGGCCATGTTAGCGGCGCTCCAGAGGACCGTCCTGGAATACCTGTCGCCGCACCCTGATGAGTGCATCCTGGACCTTTACGCCGGCAGCGGTTTCTTTTCCCTGCCCGCGGCGCGCTCCGGCGCAGGGATTACCGCAGTGGAATATTCGCTTGTTTCCGTCGAGCAGGGCAGGCTCGCCGCGGAATCAGCGGGTCTCGACAAGGTGCGCTTCGTATCGCAACGGGCGGAAGACTATCTGCCGGAGTCCGAATTCTGCGACGCGGTCATCCTGGATCCACCTCGCCAGGGGGCGGCGCCGGAGGTGCTGTCTGGTCTGCTCGATATGGCGCCCGGCAGGATTGTTTTCGTCTCCTGTGAACCGGTGCTCATGGCTCGTGACCTGACCATTCTGGTGAAGGGCGGTTACCGTCTGCGGGCTATTCAGCCTCTGGACATGTTTCCTCAAACCATCCATGTTGAATGCGTCGCGCTTCTTGAGAAGACCCATTGACCGCACTCCGGCGCTTTGCGAAGGAACTCAGGGCTGGCTGGCTTCCACGGGTGTCACACCCGCGGTGTCGTTCCCGCACCTACTGCCCTGGCGGGTGCCACGACGTTTGAATTCCGCCTCCACCGCAATGAGGAACCCAGCCTTATCAATAGTCCAGCGCGGCGCCACCAACAACTTGGAGGGGCAATCCCCAAGCAGGCGATGGATGACCACTCGGTGCGGTATCCGTTCGAGGAAATCCACCACCATACCGAGATAAGTCCGCCATTCAGTGGGGCGCCAAGCGCCGCTCCGGTACCATTGGGCCAGCAGCGTTCCCTCCACCGCGTGCAGGTGGTGGAGCTTGACTCCCTGCACATCCAGGTCGGTGACCACCGCCGCGGTTCGGGCGAGTATCCCGTCATCTTCACCCGGGAGACCGATGATCAGGTGGAGCACCACCTCGATGGCGGCAGCGCGCAGCAGGCTGTTTGCGTTGATGGTGTCGGTCACCGTATGGCGCCTGTTCAGGATCGTCAGGCTGGCGTCGTGCGCTGATTGCATGCCAAGTTCCACCCAGACCGGTTTGACTCGTTGGAGTCTGGTCAGGACCGCAACGATCTCGGGAGTGATGCAATCGGGCCTGGTGGAAACAGCTACCGCCACCACTCTCTGATGGGCGGCTGCTTCCCGGTACATTGTCGCCAGTCGTTCGGGATCACCGTATGTATTGGTGAAGCTTTGGAAATAGGCGATGAAGTGTTCCGCCTTGTAACGGTCGGCGAGTCTGGGAATGGCGTTGTCGAGCTGAACGGTCACACTGTCCGCCGCGCCTTCCAGGCGTGGAGAAAAGGCGCGGTTGTCGCAGAACACGCAGCCGGCGGTGTCCAGGGTGCCGTCCCGGTTGGGGCAAGTCAGACCGGCCTGGATGGAGACTCTCCATACCCTGCCGCCGAACCGTTCGCGCAGGTAAGGATTGAGTTTCCTGTATGGGGCATTGCCAGCGTGGTCGGCCATGGCATCCTCGTGTTCAGCCGGGTGGCGAACGTTAGCTTCGCCAGCCCGGTTAATTCTCTGGACAGTGCCGATTGCGAACACTAGGATACTCTCCGTTCATTCCCCCCCGCAAGGAGGTCCTGATGGTGGATTTGAATTACGAGGCGCTGGGATTCAAAGCCGGACTCGAGATACACCAGCAGTTACGCACCGGGAAGAAGCTGTTCTGCCGCTGTCCCGCCAGGTATTGCAACGGTCCTCATGATGCCGAGGTGCTCAGGCATATGCGACCGACCTTGTCTGAGCTGGGCGAATACGACGGCACGGCGCTCATGGAGTTCAAGACAAAGAAGACCGTGATCTACCGGATATTCCAGGCGGTGGACTGCACCTATGAAATGGATGACACACCGCCGTTCCTGGTCAACCAGGAAGCGCTTGAAATTGCCCTCGAAATAGCGCTGCTCCTCGATCTCAACATAGTGGACGAAATGCACATCAGCCGGAAACAGTACCTCGACGGCTCCATTCCCACCGGATTTCAACGGACTGCCATAGTCGGAGTGAATGGATCCCTGCCGCTGGATGGGCGCGATATCGAAATAATCCAACTTGGGCTGGAAGAGGATGCCTGCCGGGAGGTGAGTGATGTGGGGCACACCATTACATTCAAAGCCGACCGTCTCGGATTTCCCCTTGTGGAGGTGGTGACCGCTCCCCAGTTGCGTAATCCAAACGAGGTGATGGCGATGGCCGAACTGATCAGGCGGGTGCTGCGCAGCACCGGCAAGGTCAGGACCGGCCTGGGTGCCGGCCGGGAGGATGTGAATGTGAGTATCCGCGGCGGGACCAGGGTGGAAATCAAGGGCGTGTCGCGGATTCCCGCCATCGGCCGTCTGGTGCACAATGAGGCGCTGCGGCAGAAAAGCCTGTTGGAGATTCGGGATATCCTGCGCGGGCGCGGCATCACTGGTGAGACGCTCCACCCGTTGCACAAGAATCTGACATTTCTGTTCACGGAGACCGATAATCCCTACCTGAAACAGGCGGTGGAGCGCGGCTGGATGATCCGCGGGGCGCGCCTGCGGGGATTCGCGAATCTGATGGATTACCAGGTGCAGGAAAACGTGCCGTTCCTGCGTGAATTCGAGGGGCGGGTCCGGGTGATCGCCTGCCTGGATCAGCGGCCCCTCATCATTCACCGCGGCGGTGCGGCGGCGCGGGGCATATCCGGCGGCGAATGGGAGCGGGTGGCGGAACGGATGGAGGCGGCGCACACGGATGAGGTGCTCATCGTCTGGGGACCGGAGGAGGATGCCAAGACCGCGGTGAAGGAGATCTGCCTTCGGGCGGAAGAAGCCACCAGGGGTGTTCCGTCGGAAACCAGGCAAGCCTTGCCGGACGGTTCCACGGACTTCGAGCGGATCTTGCCCGGTCCTGACCGCATGTATCCTGACACCGATTCGCCGCCGACGGAACTGCCGCGCCGGCGGCTCGATGCCATCAGGCAGCGCTTGCCGGAAGCGGTCTGGGTGCAGGAGCGCCGCTACCGGGAGCTGGGTTTGCCTTCCGATGTGGTGCAGTCTCTGCCGGTCTCGGGCAATGCCATCCTGTTCAGGCGGTTGGTGGAGGAGCTGCACGTGCCACCGGTGCTGGCGGGAGTGGTGCTCGAACAGCACTTGCGCCATCTGGGCAGGAGGGGCGTGCCGATCACCAGCCTGAACCAGGAGCGGTTGCTGGAAGTGTTTGCGAAGTACATGGAGGAGCGGTTCTACAAGGAAGCGTTTCCGGATGTGTTGCGAGAAGCCGTGAGCCGCAGGCAGGTGCCGGTGACCGCCATCCTGGCGGATTTGGGTATAGACCCGCCGGGACGGGATACGCTGCCCGGCCTGGTGACGGAACTGATGGAGAAGGTCCCGGCGCCGCGCACCGGGATACCGGAAGCCCGGCTGCGGTACTATATGGGACGGGTGATGGGAACGATGCGCGGCCGGGCGCCGGGTGGGGCCGTGCGGGCCGCGGTCGCCGCCGCCCTGGGGGTGCCGGACTGAACGTTCCACCTGCGCCGGTCCGGAGCGCCGGGGACACTCTTTACCACGAGATGTATCAAACCGTATAATCCGGACAGCGGGAAGGGAAGGGACGGTTGTGACCGATACATTGCCGTTTGACATTTATCAACGCTATGAGCAGGTCGCCAGGATCATCGCCCGGTTGAATCCGGGTGAGGATCCGGTGCTGGATGTCGGCGGCCAGCAGCGTCTGCTGGCGCGGTTTCTTCACGGCCGGAAAGTGGTGGTCGCCGACCGCGCACCGCAACCGGCGGACGACATGATTCAAGCCGATGGCTGCGCGTTGCCTTTCAAGGCGCGCTCGTTCTCTATCGTGGTTTCGGTCGACACCCTCGAGCATGTTCCTCCGGAAGGACGGGAGCCATTCCTCAGAGAGTTGATTCGGGTCGCCGATCAGGCGGTGGTGGTGGCGTTCCCCCGCGGTGACGATCAGGTGGCCGAGGCGGAGCGCCTGGTTCGCGACCTGGTGGAGCGCATCGATCAGGAGCCTCATCCCTATCTGGAGGAGCATGACCGCCACGGGCTTCCGGCGGAGGACCTGGTCTGCCGGCTGGCGGCGGAGGCCGGCCTGGCGGTGCGCATATTCCCCAATGGCTACCTCCCTTACTGGCTGCCCGGCATGTTGCTGAACGCAACGCTGGAGCGGCTGCCGGCGGCAGCGGAAGTGCTGCATGCAGTCAACAGGTACTACAACCGCTTCCATCATCCCGCCGACGGTCGCGCGCCTGCATACCGTTCCGTTGCCGTGCTCCATGCTTCCGCCGGCAGCCTCGACCAACTGGCTCCGATCCCGCCTGCCGCTCCCATCCCCACCGCCAGAGATCTCCGGCCTCTCGCCGCGGCCGCCGCCGGTTTGATCGAGCAGCACCGTGAATCCATCCACTACAGCCGGCACCTGCTCCGGGAGCTTGAATCGATTCGCGGGGAAGTGGCGGCCGGTGCCTCCCACCGAGAAGAGTTGGCAGCCAAACTGGAAGAGCTGCTGGCGGAACGGGCGGTGTTCCTGGCGAGAATCGATACCATGGAACACGCGTTAAATGCCGCGCACCGCCATGTGGACGGGTTGGAGAAACACCTGGAAAAGGTCAACGGCGAGTTACACCTGAGCAGGAGCCAGCAGGAGGAAGCCGGGCGGTACGCGGTTCGCGTGGAACAGGAGAAGCTGGCTGTAGAAGACGAACTGACCAAGGCCCGGGACTATGTGGACGGCCTGCGGCGGGAGCTGGATGCTCGAACCGCTTACTGCACCGATGTGGAGAGACGGGAACAGGACATCGCGGCCAGATGCGGGGCGTTGGAGACCAAGCTCCATGAGTCCAATCTCGAAGCCATGGAACGGATAGCAACCATGGCTCGCGAATCGGAGACGGCGATCGCCGCTGGACGGCGCTACGCGGAACAGGTGGAGGCGGTGGTGGCGAAGAAGGATGCGGAGCTGGCGTCGGCGGCCGAGGGAGTGCGCGGCATGACGGCTCTCATCGAGGGCCTGGAGAAGGAACTGGATGCTGCCCGGCAGGAACGGGCGAGACTGGTGGCGCTCTACGAGGAGGCGAGTGCGTATGCGCACCGTGTTGAGGGCGACCTGGAGTCCATGCGTCTGGGCCATGAGGAACTTGCGGCCCGGTACATGGAATTATCGGTCAAGTTCGGAGCTTTGGAAGAAGCCCACCGTATCCTGCCGGACATTCGCGCCAAGTTCGAGGAAGCGGCACGCTATTCCTACATCCTGGAAGAAGAAATGAAACGTAAAAACATGCATATCATTGAAATCGAGGGATACGTGGATCATCTCATCGGTGAGATCGCCCGGATCAGAAGGGAGCATGCATGAGCCGGCTGATGGTGTTCGGCGCCTGTCCCCTGCCGATGGAGAATACTCCCAAGACCTTCGGACCCGGCATCAGGGCCTGGCAGTTCATAAAACCACTGTTGGCCGATGGGCACGAAGTGTTTTTCGCCGGCTTCAGGATTCCTTTCATCTATCCCGCCGATCTGCCGGAGCAGACCTTTACGGAAGAATTCGGCTTTCCCCTGTATTCGATGGAACAGACCCTGTTCGAGAATCCGGCCCATCTCGGTCCACTGGTGCGTCGGATCAAGCCGGATGCCCTGCTGGCGGTGACCATCTTCTCCAGTCGTGGAGCGCTGGGGGCGCGGGACGGACAACCGCTTTGGATAGACCTGTTCGGTCATGTCATGGCGGAGGCGCAGGCCAAGTCGTTTCGGTATGAGAACGATGCGTACCTCCAGCATTTCTGGTCGTACGAGTATGAAGCCATCCGGCACGGAGATGTGTATTCGGCCGTCTCCACTCCGCAGATGTATGCCACCATAGGGGAGTTGGGCGCTCTGGGCCGGTTGAACAGCCACACGACCGGGTACGAGTTCGTGCACATCATCCCCTGTGCTGCCGAGGGGGAGGCGTATACTCATGATGAGCAGGTGATGCGCGGACGGCTGGTGGGTGAGAAGGATTTCGTCATCCTGTGGAGCGGCGGGTACAATACCTGGACCGATGTTCCCACCCTGTTCAACGGTCTCGAGCATGCCATGGCGGCCGACTCCAGGATTCATTTTGTGAGCACGGGAGGAGCCATCGATGGGCATGACGAGCGCACCTACCCCGGGTTCCTGCAGCTCATCCAGGAGTCGCCCCACAAGGACAGGTATCACATGCTGGGTTGGCTCCCCAAGCGCCAGGTGCACAACTACTACTTCGAGGCGGATATCGGCATCAACATCGACAAGTACATGTATGAAGGCATGTTCGGGAGTAAGAACAGGGTCATGGACTGGATGCGGGCAGGACTGCCCGCCTTGGTCGGGGAATTGTGCGAATTGTCATGGCTGCTGCCACTCGAAGGAGCGGGATTCTCCTTTCCCCTCGATGATGCGGTCGCCCTGGGAGAAAAGATCCTTTATCTCGCGGCCCATCCCGGGGAGGTGCGGGCGGCTGGTGCGCACTGCCGCGAGCTGGTGGCGCAGAAACTGAATTTCGAGGAGACCACCAAGCCGCTGCGCAGGTGGGCTGGCGAACCGCGCCGGGCACCCGATGCCGAACAGGCAGCGCCGCTAGGCATGCTGGCGGTCACCGGCGGCGGTGCGGAAGAGCAACTTAACCGTCACCGCGGCCATGTGCGTACCCTGGAACGCTACATCCGCCATCTGGAACGGGAAATCAGGCTGCGGGACGGATATTCGCCGCGCGACTACCTGCGGCTCATGCTGAGGAAACTCCGGTCACCGGCGCCCCCCCCCGTCGAACCGTTCCCGGCAGTACCGCCGAATCCGACGGTATCGGTGGTGGTGGTGACTTACAACGGCGCATCCTACATTGAAAACTGCCTGGCGGCGCTGTACGAGCAGGATTATCCCGAGTTCGAGGTGATCGTCGTGGACAATGCGTCGAAGGATGGAACCGCCGATTGTGTCGCCGCGACATTTCCGGCGATTCGTCTGGTGCGCAACCGCGCGAATGTCGGGTTCGCCGCCGCCAACAACCAGGGCATCGCCCTTGCCAACGGTGCCGTCATCGCACTCTTGAACCAGGACACGGTGGTCCAACCCGGCTGGCTGCGGGCCATGGTCCGATCCCTGGTACGGGATCCCACTCTCGGCGTGGTCGGCTGCAAGCTGCTCCATGCCGATGGCGTCACCCTCCAGCACGCGGGCGGGATTATGCATGCCAATGCACTCACGGATCATTACGGGGCGGGGCAGCCTGATGACGGCGCCTTCGATGAGCCAAGGGACGTGCAGTATGTTACCGGCGCGGCGGTGGCGTTCCGCGCGGAACTGGTGAGGAGGCTGGGTGATTTGGACGAGAACTACCAGCCGGCCTACTTCGAGGAGTTGGACTTCTGCCTGCGGGTCCGCAACGGTGGGTATCGGGTGCGCTACCTCCCAGAGGCCAGGGTGATCCATTTTGAATCGACGGCCAGCGGCAAGTTCAGCGATGTGTTCTTCCATCGCTACCATCGCAACCGGTTACGCTTCGTGCTGAAGAATTTCGGGCTGCGCAGTCATATGCCCGGTTTCATTCGGGCGGAACTGCGCTGGCTGATCCGGTTCCTGCCACCGGAACAGCGGCGCCCCCTTCTGCGTGCGTACCTTGACAACGTGCGCATGCTCCCCGATACGCTGCGCGCCCGCCTGCGCGAGCGGCGCCGCATGCACACCCGTTACGAACGGACCTGATCATGGATGTCTTCAAGGACATCATCTCCCGTCGCACCCGCGCCCGTCCCAGGGTGCTTGTGCTGGGGATGTGCCCGTTACCCACCGAGAATGAGTTCCAGACATTGGGGCCCGGTAAACGGACCTGGCAGTTCGTGAGAGCCATGCTGGATCACGACTTCGAGGTGTGCCTGATCTCGAGTCGCCATCCCGCCGCGTTCGATGATGGGGAGAGTTTCTCCGTGGCCGCCAATGAAGAGAACGATCTGATTCATTACATGGTGAATCAACGGGTGTTCGAGGAACCCCGCTGGATTCAGTCCATCCACGATCATTTTCAGCCTGATTGCGTGGTTGGCGCCACTGTGTTCCCTTCGTACGTGGCATGCCGGATCGAGACGAAACTGCCGGTGTGGGCCGATCTGTTCGGCCATACCATGGCGGAGGCACAGACCAAGTGCCAGGTGTTCGAAGATGATTACTATATCTACAATTTCTGGCGCATGGAAAAATTGGTCCTGGATAGAGCCGATGCCTACTCGGTGGTGTCCAATCCACAAAAGTTCGCCACTATAGGGGAGCTGGGGACCAGGGGGCGGCTGAACCGGCGGACCTTTGATTATCCCTTCGTGCGCGTGGTCCCGTGTGCCGTCCAGTTCTCCCTGGCCCGTGAGCGGGGATTGCGCATGCAGAATCTGCTGCGCAGCGGTGAGGTCAACGATGACGATTTCGTGGTGCTCTGGAGCGGTGGCTACAATACCTGGACCGACGTGGTGACGCTGTTTACATCACTGGAACGCGCAATGGAAGTCAATCCGCGCATCCGGTTCGTCTCGACCGGGGGGGAGATCGGTGGCCACGACGACATCACGTATCCGCAATTCCAGCGCCTTATCCGAAACTCACGCTTCCGCGACCGTTTCATTCTGAAAGGATGGATCCCTCATCACCAGGTGCCGAGCTATTGGGCGGAGGCCGATATCGGAATCAACATCGACAAGATGACCTATGAAGCGGTTCTGGGCAGCAGAAATCGAATCCTCGACTGGATGGGAGTGGGTCTGCCGGTGCTCACCACCAAGGTGTGCGAATTGAGCGAGATAATCGAACACCAGCAACTCGGATTGACCTTCTCCCCCGGCGATAGCGGGGATCTGACCCGGCTCTTGCTATGGGCCTCCGATCACAAGATCAAACTCAATGCCATGGCGGACCGCGCCCGGGGTTACGCCATCGAACATTTCTCCATACATTCGACCACCGCACCGCTCATCACCTGGATCGAAACCGCAACACCCACACCGGACCGTAACACCAGATCCGTTCCAGTTCCGCAACTCAGGGAACCAAAGCGGATCAAACAAAGCCATTACCTGGCATCTCTGCGCAATCAATTACGGATCCACGGCCCGCTCAATACCGCCAAGTGGCTCGTGAACAGAACCTTCCTGGGATGAACGGCAACGGGTGCGGTGACGCTCCGGAATGACGCCGAAGGAGAGCGAGATGACGAAACCGATCAGGCAAATCGTGAGTTTCCCCAATCCAAAACCGGAGAGAGACTTCGAAATCCGCATAGAATGCCCGGAATTCACCTGCCTCTGCCCCATGACCGGCCAACCGGATTTCGCCCTTATCAGGATCGTCTATACTCCGGATCGTTTGTGCATTGAATTGAAATCATTAAAACTGTACCTGTGGTCGTTCCGCCAGGAAGGCGCCTATCATGAGGCGGTCATCAACGCCATCCTGGACGACCTGGTGGCGGTTGTACAGCCCAAGTCCATGACCATCGAAGGCGATTTCAACGTCAGGGGGGGAATCCATACGATCGTCACGGCGAGGTATCACGCCGCCGTTCGGGGAAATGCTAGCGATTGAGTTCCCGCAAGCGCCGGCGGACTGCCATGTCCAGCCAGTTCTTGAACAACCCTCGTGACCAGTTCTTGTCCTGGAGCTTGGGATTGTTGCTGATCAGTATCTCTTTCTCTTCCATATACAGTCGTTCCAGCAACTCTTTCATGTCCATTTCCGCATATCCGCCGTCGTCCGGCGGAGGGCTGGCGGGCACTTCAACCACCGGCTTCGTAGCCGCCGTCGATTCCTCCGGCCTGGATACTGGTTGCGGTCCCGCCTCCTGAACCATTGCCACCCGAGATTCGGGTTCGGATGTCACGCGCGCCGTTACTGCCGGCTGCCCGACATCCGGTTTCCCGAAGAGCGCCGGCTTTTCGGGTGATACCACGGGTTCCGCGACCGGTTCGGGCATCACCGGAGCTGTCTCCATCACCACCGGTCGAGGTATCCGACTCCCTCGACCGGCCTCTGCCAGTCCTTTGTCAACCGCATCACGAACGGCGTTCAACAGGCGCTGTTCGATGGTCGCCACCTGGGCGTACTCGACAATGTTATACTTGACTCCGATGTATAAAAGAAAATCCAGCCACTTTTTCATTTACGTATCCTTCTTCAGTATCCAGTGCGCCGGAGACAAGTGTAACGTAGTTTTCCGAGGATGGCAATTTGTTTCTGATTATTCGTGGAACTATCCAATATTAACCTGATAATTCAATGAGTTAACGCACGTTACATGTTTCACTCAGGGATCGTGTCGGCGGTAGATAATGCTCGCCGCCGAGGACCCGCCATCGTGGTCGGGTGCCGCCATTTCCTGCCGTGGTCAGCGGTGCCAGCCGTTTTCCTGTTGTCAGGGTCATGGATATGCGGTAATCGTCTGCCGTTCAGTTCCCCCAAGGAGTAAAAGGATGAGGCGGGAGCGTGGTGGGTGGAGATAAGACACCCGGCGGTGATGAGGATTTGACGCAGGGAGGGGGATTGCCTAGCATTTGTTTGGCAACCGTCGACAGGGGAGAAAGCGTATGCATACAAACGAGCCGTACGATATCGTCATGCCGGGCCGCCTGTGTCTGCTCGGGGAACATTCCGACTGGGCCGGTGGGTATCGTCGGCAGGCACCGGAACTGGTGCCGGGCTTCTGTCTGATCACCCCCACCGATCAAGTGATCGCGGCGCGGGCCAGCCGGCTCCCAGGCCGTTTGCAGTTGCGCTCACGGGTTGGTGACCTGCCTGTGGCGCGGGAGATCACCCTGTCAATGCACAGGGGTGAACTGGCGCACCTGGCGCGCGCCGGCGGTTTCTTCTCCTACATCGCCGGCGTGGTTCATGAAGCCGCCGGATCGTACGAGGTGGATGGCCTGGCTCTCGATGCGTACGCCATGGATTTGCCCATGAAGAAAGGGTTGTCGTCATCGGCGGCGGTGTGCATGCTCGCCGCGAGAGCGCTCAATCTCACCGCTGCCCTGGGGCTCGACATCAACCAGGAAATGGACCTGGCCTACCGCGGCGAACTCCTGACTGGTTCGCAGTGCGGGCGCATGGATCAGGCCTGTGCCTTCAAGCGGCCGGTATGGCTCTC
>JAFGDC010000131.1 GCA_016932295.1 candidate division CSSED10-310 bacterium | reverse complement strand
GATCGAGGTGCTACGTATGTCCAATCAACCGCGGAACCACGTTTCGAACACCCAATTGCATGTGCACCACGCGATAGGCCGGCCTGAACGCCTTTCTGTATTGAGCGCTGTGATTCACCACGGGCAGATCAAGACTGGTCATGTGACGCCAGAAATCGTGCACGGCCCCCGGTTCCCACAGGTCATCCGCGGATTCGCACAGATCCGAGAACCATCCCCAGTAGCGGCGTAACCTGGTCAGGTCAGGGTTGACAATCCGAGCGGTGTCGAAAAAAGCCCTCCATAGCCGGGATACCTCGCCGCCGCTCACCAGAAACGGTCTCAGGTTGACACGGACCAGGCCGGCCAGGGGAGAGACCGGTTCGATCATCATTTCGCCGGGTAGGGCTTCCATCGAAGCATTTTCACGGCATTCCTCCATGAGCCATCGCCACGCTTTCTCCGGTTCGGTCAGTGCGTGCCCGACACCCATGGCGGCCTGGTAAAGCAACTTGTAAACATCCTGCACGGCCATCACCGGGTACCTGGCCCGGTGTGTGCGAATGACCCGTGCCACCAGGCTGCATTCCGCCCCGGCAATGGCGTTCAACTGCTCCCTCAGCCTGGAGCTACGGAGATCATCCGGCCGTTTCAACGAATGACGCCTCGCATCTTGAGATGTTTCCTCAGGTGTTCGATCCTCTTGCGGTTCACACCGAGATCGGACCTGCCGAGCCGCGAGGCCGAACGCACCGCGATGAGCTGTTGCCGGGGCCGCAGGTGTAGTTCGAGATCGTCGACAAACCTGAAAAAGGCCGTGCGGACCTCGGCATGAAGGTAATGATCCGTGCTGGTGATTATCCTGGTTCTGGGAAGTTGCCCGATGAGTTCGCACACCAGCGGCCAGGCCTGATCCGCCGACAACTCCAGGGCAAAAGGTTCGACCCGATGCAGCGTATCTTCCGCATCACTGCATACACAGTTTGGAGTGTCCGGACAGACCTGGAGTTTCTCATTGTGGATACCAATTGACGGCATCGCCCGCTCCGATCGCTGCGCACAGTTCCAGGCGAGATTAAGAAGCGCGACAGTCGCCGCGACCCGGAACCATCGCCACGTGACCATGGTTGATTTCATGCTGCGATACTACTTTATTTTACTGAAATATTACAGGGGAACCTCGGACGGAGGGCCGACTCCCCGGATTCCGGATGCAGTGTTGATGTGACCTGGCGATCCGCGTTGCGCGCCCATGGCACAAGGGCAAAAAACTCCCATAATGTTTGAATATCTAACAGTATGCAAATCCATCCACAATAATGATTGACAACAGCGCATAAAACATGGATTATTGAAAATCAGAAGTTAAGTGATGAACGCTGTATTCGTGGATACTCATCTAAGAAGGAGGTACCAATAGGATGAGGAAAACATTTCTGCTCTTTTTGATTGGTTCAATCATGACGATCGGCATGGTGGGCGCTGAGGCCGAGACCTCGTTGTTCCGAGCTCCCAATCCGCCGGAAGTCACTGCACCGGCTGCGGATCTGCCGGTACTTTCCAGAGGCAACCAGGCATTCGCAATCGATATCTATCCTGGTTACAACGTCGTTGAGTTCCCCGATGCCGATGTCCCTGGCACCTGGAACATCGTCGGTCCGGTATCTGGCGCGTCTCAGTTCTTCGCCGGTGATTTCGTGGGCAACGACTTCACCACGCTCTACGTGATCGACTACGGCACCAACATGCTCTCCTCGATCGACACTGCCACCGGCGCGGTGACGGCAGTCGGTTCCTGCACACCATCCGGCGGCCAGATCTGGACCGGCGCCAGTGGTGCGCCGGACGGCACCTTGTATGCGGTTTCCGTCAGTTCGTCGCTGACCGACGCCAATCTCTACACGGTTGACGTTGGCACTGGAACCGCCACATTGCTGGGTGCGGTCACGGGACAGGTCGGCCTCATCGACATCGCGTACGATGTGGCCAGCGGCCTGTTTTATGCCGTAGATATCGTGGATGACGTGCTCGCCGTGATCGATCCCGGCACTCTGGTTTCCACTTCGGTCGGTTCCCTCGGTATCAGCGCCAACTACGCTCAGGGCATGGATTTCGATGATTCCACCGGCGTCCTCTACCTGGCATCCTACAGCTCCACAGGACAGATGCGCACCGCCAACCTGTCGACCGGTATGACCACGCTGGTGGGCGATTTCCCCAGCGGCGCCGAAGTGGATTGCCTGGCTTTTGCCACCCGCGGCGGCCCCACTTCGGAAGGCAGCATCAACCTCACTCAGGACATCTACGGTTGTGAAGACACCGTCGACATCGAGGTTTGGGACTCCGATCTGGCCAGCACGGGCACGGTGAACGTCAACCTTGCCAGCACCACGAATCCCACCGGTATCACCGTGGCGTTGACCGAGGATGGCATGGATCCCGGTGCCTTCTACGGCTCCGCGACCATCTCCGAGACTCCTGCCGGTGGAGAGCTGGGCGTGGCCGACGGCGATACACTGACCGGCACATATGAAGATGCCGATTTCGGCGGCGCCGGACCGATGACCGTAACCGACACGGCCATGGTGGACTGCGTCAGCCCCGTGATTTCCAATGTCATGGTGACCGGCGTGACCGGCAACTCGGCAGTCATCTCCTGGACCACCGATGAACCGGCCAACACCATCGTCCGTTTCGGCGAGTCGACACCACCCATGATGTCCTACCAGGACACCACGCTGGTGACCAACCACAGCGCCACCCTCGAGTGCCTCAACTCCTGCACCGACTACTACTTCGAAGTACAGTCCAATGACGGTGCCGGCAACATGACGGTCGATAATAACGGCGGATTCTACTTCATGTTCACCACCTTCCTGCGGGTCGATCTGCTTGATGAAACCATGGACACCGATCCCGGTTGGACCATCTCGGGCGGCTCCTGGGCGTGGGGACAGCCCACCGGCGGCGGCGGTTACTACGGCAACCCCGATCCCACTACCGGCTACACCGGTGATAATGTGTACGGGTACAACCTCAACGGCGACTACACCAACAGCATGCCCGAATACCACCTCGACACCGTGTCCATGGACTGCAGCGCCGGTACCGGCGTCACCCTGCAATTCTACCAGTGGCTGGGAGTGGAGAACAATTCCTGGGATCATGCCTATGTCCGCGTTTCCAACGACGGTGGCTCCTCCTGGAACCAGGTCTGGGCCAACGGTTCGACCACACTGGAAGGCGGCGCATGGGAGTACATGGAATACGACCTGTCAACCTGGGCTGACGGGTATTCCGACGTGAAGGTCCGCTGGACCATGGGCGTCACCGACACTTCGGTCATCTACTGCGGCTGGAACATCGACGATGTC
>JAFGDC010000130.1 GCA_016932295.1 candidate division CSSED10-310 bacterium | reverse complement strand
TCGGCCAGCGATAGCGGCTCATGCCGTAGCCACGATTGAGGGCGCGGGAGAGAAGCATGTCCTGGGTGCCGATGAGTATGGCGCGCCGTTCCGGATGGAGGTCCCAGGTGTCGCGCCCGGCGCCGCCCATGAGTACGTGAAGGCCGACGACATCTGCAAGGCCGAGCCGTTGCAGTATCCGGTGGATGCGTTCAGTGGTCTGTTCGACCAGCACCCGCATGGGAAGGCAATAGACGAGACGGCGCGGCGTGGTATTCGGATGATGGGGCGTGACGGATCTCGATTGGAACAGATCGAGCTGTCTGGGTGGGGGAGCAGCGCCTGCCGGTGGTTTGGAGGAAGCGAACAAATCCAGTTGTCCCAGAGGAGTGCGGCTGGTTGATTTGAACCATCGCCACAACCATGCCATGACCACTGCTTCGGTCTTGCCGGCGCCCGTCGGGACCGAAACAACGGCTGGCAATTCAATTCCATCCGCCAGGCTTTTTTGATACTCATATGGCGCGAATCCGCACCCCTGTTGGAAAAAGTCATTGAAATCAGTATATTCCTTCACCTTTTCCCCTGTTCTGTTGTCGCATCGCACGAAAATGACGACGTTCGATAAAGTCACAACTGCGATAAGTTGAGAAAAGTATATCTTCAAGAAATAGATGGGTCAAGAGATGATTCATCGCCGCGGTGGTTTCGTAATAAATACAGCCTGCGATCTGGGTCCCCGGAGTGAGTGAGTTTTGCGTAATTCATTGCGGAGGTGGAAATGGTGCCATTCAGCAAGGTCTGACAGCCGGTTACAACGGGTGGACGCCTTTACACGACGATTACAACGATACTCATTGTTTTTGTTTGGATGTCTTGTTTGCGGGATCTGCTGAATAATTTTATAGTATTCCAGAAATGAATAGTTATGGGTGGCGATCAAAATATTACGTCGTTTGTTTTGGATTGATGCTTTGATGTGTGGATTATAAGTTCTCAAGTACGATTCTCAATGACAGTATTCAATTATTGAACCGGCGGGTGTCATGGAGAAGTCAGCCGCGAATGGTTGCGCTTCGCCTTTCCGTGCGATTTTCAGGATGGCTGTCGTAGCGCACTGTGAAGCGGCCGACATATATTTCAGCATTGACTCAGGAATTTCGTATTTCTATACTTTTCCTGTCGTACACAACCGGATCGAAATCCTTGCGAAAGGAGTTACACCATGGGTACCCATTGGGTATCGAAGAGGATTGCGCCGTGCCTTCCGGTCATTGCCGCCTTGTGGTGGCTGTCTGCCGGCGCCGCCGCCCAGTGCCCGCACATCCTGCCCGAAGAGTGGCTTTCGGGTGATGCCGGGCAGGATCCCGACCCCGAGCGGGTCCTCCCCGGCTGCCTGGCCCTGCTCACCGATGCCGCCCTCTACGAGGAACTGGCCAATCCGCACCTCGCCACCATGGAGGACATCCGGCAGCGCCTCGACGAGGGGCGGCGGCTCACGGGGATGCTTCGCCTCCTGGATGCCGCCCTCGCCGGCGAACAAACCGATGCCGACACGCTGCGACTGCGCATGCTTGACCAGCTCGCCCTCAGGCTCCTCACCACCTTCACGTATTTCACCGCCGAAATCGACGGAAACGAACTGGACATCTCCCCCGGCCGCTACACGCTCCTCATGTCCCACTGGCTGGACAGGCGGGAACGCGCCTTCATACGGAACACCGTCGAAAAGGTGTATACCGCATCCATGACCATGTTCGCCGACATGGGAATCACCCCGCCCTCCGGCGTACTCTATATCCGCGTGGAACGTGACTGGAACGACATGAAACACCTGTACGGCCTGGGTGAAACCGTCGGCGGCGTCACCTTTCCCTGCCGCTACGTGGGACTTCCCTGGGACGGCGACCGGCGTGGTTTCAGGATCACCTTGGCCCACGAACTGGTGCACGCCGTCTGCAATTCCCACCTGGGATTCGAACATCTCGGATCCCTGGAAAAATGGTGGGAGGAAGGCCTCGCCGTGTTCCTCAGCCGCGATCCGGGCCTGCACATGCGCAAGGTGGAAACCACCATGACGCCACACGGCTTGACCGTCACCAAGTCCTACTCGGAAACGGTCGATGAATACATGTTCTATAAATCGATCTTCACCTATATCATGACCATGCATGGCACGGAAAGGTTCAACCAGTTTGTGGCCGCCTCCCTGGCGGGCCATTCAACCGATGCCGCCCTGCGGCAGACGCTGCGCCTGGCCGGAGAGACCGCCCTCGCCGAAGCGGTGACCGCCTGGAAGAAAAAATACGGGTTCTGGAAGGATCTCCTCCTGCTGGTGGTCATTCTTACCTTCGTCGGTCTGCTCATCGGCTTCATCAAGGCCGGTCATGCTGGCGGCGCACTGGTCCTGTTGGCGGGCGGCGCCGGAGTGTTCTTCATCGGCTCGACCGGCTATTTCAGATATACGCACTCCTATCGCACCTACGCACTATGGGTGCTGATCGCGGCAGTGGTCTGGCTGGGTTACGCCTTCTTCACCGCCGGCAGCCGCCACGAGGAGGAATCCCCCGGGCCGGTGGCAAGAGAACCAGAACGTTTCTATCCGACGCCTGATTGGCTTCTCCACCCGCCGGAGCAAGAAGATGAAGAGGGTGAAGCACAGGATGACGGCGATGCGGATGAGGAATGGGAAGACGATGACCAGGAACCCGGCGCGCCGGACATGATACCTGGTCGGAATGACATGGGGTGAGGCCCGGGTGGGATACCAAACCGGGATGGCGGTCGGCTGCATCATCGCGCCGAGTTCCGCGGCGACCAGGCGGGGGATGTGGGTGGCGCGAAGGACCACGATGCAGTGAGCAGGATCGCCGGCATGCCGGCTGGACGTGTCGTGAGGTTACAGGTATCCAAGCCGCCGCATGCGCTCTTCCAGCTCTTCGTCCACGCTGGTTTTCCCGCCGCTGCCGGGAACGCGTCGCACCGCCATACCATCATAGGAATCGACGGTGGCCGGTGGGTGTTCCGCGCGGAACCGGGCGGTGAACACCGGCAGTGCTTTTCCGTCCATGTCCCGCGCCACCGGCAGCCCGAGCGCCGTTAACACGGTGGGACAGACATCCGCCACCGCGGCCCGCGCCAGGATACCTGGCTCGACCGCATCCCCCGCCACCAACAGGATACCCGGCGGCGCATGATGATGCTGCCCGGTACCGGCAACCTGGGATTCGATAAGGGCTCCCAGCGGCACCACCCGGTTCAGTACGAGCCGAGCATCGTCCGGCACGCCGTTGTTCAGTCGGCACTGGATCACTCCGGGCCGGCCCGGCGCCGCGGTCACTCCGGCGAACAAGGCAACGCCGCTTTCGTCCCTGATGCCGCGCACCTTTTCCATGGCGGCATCCCGGGCGCCAGCCACCCGATCATCAGGATTCATGTACAGCTCGCGGCGCCAGGGATCGAAGCGCCCTTCCGCCTCGTAGAGCACGGTCCGTTGCCAATCGATCCGCCCTTCGTCATCCATGACCAGCAATCCCATTTCCGCGAGGACCCGGTTCAGCGACACCTGCCGTACCCGGAACTGTTTCGCGCCTGGTTCCGGCTTGGCCTGCACCATGAACCGGTTGGGATCGTCGGCTTCCTCCATGCCATGGTCCGACAGGATCACCACTGTTTCATAGCCGCAGTCCGCCAGATACTCCGCCACGAATCCGTCGTAATATTCGTAGTAGGCCGGTATCACCCGTGGTGCGCCGGCCCAGGCCGCCACGCCGCGGGGTTCGATATGGGTTGCCGCGAAATAATGGTGCTGGATCCGGTCCAGACCCCAGAAAAACACCGCCAGCACCGTCGGCCGCAGCTTCTTCTGCGCGTAGATGCCCTGTCCGAAGGTGACCAGGTCATCCGGAATCCAGTCCTGCAAATATGCCATGTGGTAGCGGGAGGCTCGATCCTGGCGTAATGCCACGGCATCATCGTATTCCGGTCCCGGCCAGCGCGGCGCTGCCGGCGGCGCCAGCCCCACGCCTTCCGGATAGTCGCGGTCCGGCAATTCCTCGTACCGGTAGCGCTGGGTCACCATTCCGCCCCGCATCCGTTCCGCCGGCCAGGACACCAGCCACTTCACGAACACCGCCGGCACTCCGCGTCCCGACAGCATGTTCCACAACGCCGCCACCCGCCGGTGGGAGCTGGCGGCGGGTACCATGGCGCCGGTGGCCGGATCCGCCACGAGCACCGCCGTGATGCCATGCGCCGCGGGCAGTTTGCCGGTCATGATGGTGGTCCAGATCACGTCGGACAAGGTGGGCTTCAATGTCTTCAGATCACCCCGGGCGGCCTGCATCCGCACCCGTTCCAAGGCCGGCAGCATACCCCGCCGCAGCAGGGGTCCGAGCGTATACCAGTTCATGCTGTCCAGTCCCAGCACGAGCAGCCGGCCAGTATCTGGCGGCGTCTCCGGCGCGGCTGACAGCAGCAGGTTCCGTGGTGCTTTTTCCGGTTCCCGGCATCCCGTCAATCCCATACAGAGGATTGCGCACAGGATCACCACGCCCGTCAGCCGGTGCCATCCCGGCCCTCCGGACCAGCCGCCGGTCACTACAAGAACCACTCGGCGGTCTGTACCGAGGTGCTGGTGCGGCGTTTCTGTTCGTACCGATCCAGCGCCAGTTCGATCAGGCGGTTCAGGATCTCCGGATAGGACAAGCCCGCCGCCGCCCACAGCCGCGGATACATGCTGATGCTGGTGAATCCCGGCATCGTGTTCACCTCGCTCAGGTACACAGCTCCGCTTTCCCTCTCGATCAGGAAGTCCACCCTGGCCAGCCCGGCCAGGTCCAGTTCCCTGAAGGCCCGCACCGCGGTCACCTCCACCTCGCGCCGCTGTGCCTCGCTCAGGACCGCCGGGATGATCAGCTCCGAAGCATTATCCACGTACTTGGCTTCATAATCGTAGAACTCCTTGCTGGGCCGCACCTCTCCGATCACCGACACCATCGGTTCCTCGTTTCCCAGCACGCTGATTTCTATCTCGCGTGGCGATGCCACTCCCTGCTCCACGATGATCCGCCGGTCATACCGTCCCGCCTCGAATAAGGCCGGGAACAATCCGTGCGGTTCGTTCACTTTCACCACCCCCACGCTGGAACCAAGGTTGGCGGGTTTCACGAACACCGGGAACCGCAGCGCCGTTTCCACCTCGTCCAGGACCCGTTCCGGTTCCTGCTCCAGGCGGCTCCTGGTGATCCCCAGAAACGGCGTCACCCGGAATCCGAGGGCGTGAAACAACATTTTCATTATAATCTTGTCCATGCCCACGGCGGCGCCCACCACGCCGCTTCCCACATACGGGATGTCGGCCAACTCCAACAGGCCCTGCACCGTGCCGTCTTCGCCGTAGGTGCCGTGAAGCACCGGGAAGACCAGGTCAATTGCCAGGGGTTCTCCGCCGCCGAGTGGCCGCAACCGTCCGCTGCCGGGCTGGTCGAACACCAGCAGTGGCAGCGCGGACAGTTCCGCCGACCGCTGTTTCATCATGTCCAGGACCTCGGGGTGATGCACCCATCCACCGTCCTTGCGCACCGCCACCGGCACCGGTTCGTATTTTTCCCGATCCAGATGCGCCAGGACAGCGCTCGCCGACACCAGCGACACTTCATGTTCGCCGGACTTGCCGCCGAACAGCACCGCGATCCTCATCCGCTTCATGGTTCCCCCCTTCAGGCACCGTTCATGTTGCTCCAGGAGAACCAGTCTATAAGAAACGGGGTGGTGAGGACAATGCCAGGGTGTGCGGTGGGATGCCTTTTTACTGATACGACAGACATGATCACTCCCATTGATCGTATCTTTCTGCAGTAATATCGGGAAAGCGGCTGGAAGCCGCTTCTACGGGTTGATACCACGAGTATGAGCATGGGGAAAGCGGCTGGAAGCCGCTTCTACGGGTTGGT
>JAFGDC010000129.1 GCA_016932295.1 candidate division CSSED10-310 bacterium | reverse complement strand
GGCCAAGGGTCATGGCCGCCGCCAGGCTGAGCCGCACCACTTCGGGACTCCCGTGCAACGAGGTATCGATCGGTTCCAGGTACCGCTCATTCACCGTCATTTTTTCCATCGCCGGCCCCGGTGATACTCAGGGAATCCCGCCCAGTAGTGTTTGAACGATCCGGGCATTCGATCCCAATTCAACTCCAGTTCCCACCGCTTGCTCAGGGCCCAGTCGAGATCGTCGCCATAGCGGCTGCGCCAGCGCGCCGGGTATTCCTCCAGGAATGCTTCGTCCCCGCTCAACAGCATTTGCGCGGCGGCTTCACCCGCCATGGCGCCACCCAGCAGCGCCGGCATGATCCCCGCGCCGGTAATGGGATGGGTATGACCGGCCGCATCTCCCACCAGCAGCACCGAACCGAGCCGGCCCGTACCCCTGGGGCCGCTCACCGGCAGCCAACCGCGGCAATGATCGAGGCTGCCGTCCGGGTAGATGAATCCATCTTCCTCCAGCCTGGACCTGAAGCCGCGGAACTGAGCCTCCAGTTTCTCCGGCGAGGAGAACTCGCCGCCCAGACCCACGTTGGCCAGGTCACCGCGGGGGAACAGCCAGCCGTAACCTAGTCTGAAAGAGAGATCGAAGAAAACATGTGCATACTCCATCGGACGCCGCAGCACCACGCGTTCCTGGACCACCGGCAGGCATCGCTGGGCGGGCAGACCGACGATGGCCGCCACCACTGAATGTGGTCCGTCAGCGCCGATCACCGCACCGCACCCGACCTCGTGCTCACGCCCCGCGGCGCGGACGACGGCGACACCATCACGCAGACCGGACAGGCGCGCGCTTCGCCAGATCTCCGCCCCGGCTTTGACCGCCTGGCTCAGTAGCCCCCCAGTCAGGACGGCGCGATCCAGGATGACTCCGGGCGCTTTCGTTTCATGACAGCCGCCGCCTGTATCGTGCACCATCAACCCGTTCACGCGCTGAATCACCACGGGGTGCCCGACCGCCAGTTCAGAAAGCAGCATTGCGGGGGCAAGCTCCGCGCAGCAATCCGGACCCAGGCAGTGACGGCGGGCCTCCACCACCAGCACCGGCGCGCCGTGCAACGCGGCGGAACGTGCCGCCGCCGCCCCGGCCGGACCGGCGCCCACCACCACGAGCAACCGTTCGCCGATCATTTCGTCCACTTCATGGAACATAACAGCGGCACGGTGTTTCTCTTCACAGCCGGCCACCAGCGCCCCGTCCCGTCGCTCTTCATGAAAGGAAAATGGGCATAGAACCCGAAGGGGAACTCGTGCATGAACATCAGTTTCAAATCAGCTTCCAGTAATGCATTGATCAGATCCGACAGGGAATGCGTCCATTCGTATGAAGGATACCCCACCACCGCCTCCGGGTCCGCATAAGCGCTCTCATCTTCCCAATGCGTCGGCGCCGGTGAATGAAAGTACGAATACCTGACGTGGAAATCCTTCACCTCCGGACTGTTATCGAACACCGCGGTAAAAGGATGACCCTCGGCCATGTAGAAGAAGCCACCCGGTTTTACATAACGCGCCACAATGCGCGCCCAGGACTGGATATCCGGCAGCCAGCAGAGGAATCCATAGGAGGAGAACACGATGTCGAAACGATCTTCCAGATGGTCCGGCAGGTCGTACACGTTACAGTGCACAAAGCGCGCTGGAATGGCCAGTTCCGCCGCGAGTCCGCGCGCCAGGGCGATGGCCTTGGCGGAGAAATCCACGCCGGTGACGTCCGCCCCCAACCTTGCGAATGACATGGTATCCATGCCGAAATGACACTGCAGGTGCAGCAGGCGCTTGCCCCGCACGTCACCGATCTCATCCAGGACGAGGTTGTCCAGCGAGTTCCTGCCCTGTTTGAAGGACGGCAGATCGTACATCCCGGATGCGGCGTTGATGCCCGTCAGCTCGTCCCACAGCTTCCGATTCTCCTCCATGTATTCCATCATGCCGCTTTCAAACCTCCCTCCATCATTGTTCCGTCGATCCAGATCGGGGTCAACCGTTTTCTCGCGGCCGGTTCCAACTGCGGATAACCCGTTGTGAGGATGTCCGACCCGTGGAGATTGTACATAGTCGATGATTGACGTCTATGGGATGCCGGCTTGGCGGCAAGCGCTCCATGCGGCCGAACATCGGACACCGATTACTTTTCCGGCGGAACAAAGCAACGCATTCGTAACGGACCGCGCGACAGGGTACTATGAAGAATGGGGCACAGAAGGTAAACTGTTCCAACAGAACATGAAACGATCGCCAACAATGGAGGTGCAGAATGTCAGTATTGATAGCGATCCTGGTCATCGCGGCGTTCATCCTGGGAGTATTCGCCATCATGTACAATTCACTGGTGGGCAGGAAAAACCAGGCGGAGAACGCTTTCGCCGGCATGGATGCCCAGCTCAAGAAGCGCTATGACCTCATCCCAAACCTGGTGGCTTCGGTCAAGCACTACATGACCCATGAAAAAACGCTGCTGGAGGACATCACCGAAATGCGCGCCAAAGCCGTTTCCGGACAGCTCGGCCCCGAAGACCGCGTGGACCTGGAGAACAAGCTCACCAAGGCTCTCGGCGGCATCATGGTGGCGGTGGAGAATTACCCCAACCTGAAAGCCAACGAGAACTTCATGCACCTGCAACGGTCATTGAACGAGGTGGAAGAGCAGATCTCCGCGGCGAGACGGGCATACAACTCGTCAGTGATGAGCTATAACAACGCGGTGGAGATGTTCCCCACCAATCTCGTCGCCGGCATCATCGGGTACCGCCGCAAGAAAATGTTCGAGATTCCCGAAAGCGAGCGCGGGCCGGTGGATGTGGGTGCCATGTTCAACTGAATGAGAGGTGGGCGATCAAGACCATCGATGAATTGCGGCGGTTTTACGACACGGAGCTGAAGAGTTCGCTGGAACGGCTCGAAGGTGAACGGCGGCAGTTGCGAAATCGATATATCGTCACCGGCATCATCGCCGTTGTTGTCATCGGTGGTGTGTATCTGGGCGTGAAGACCTTCAACCTGCCATCACTCATAATCGCTGCTCCCATCATCATCGTCGCAGGCGCCGCCTATTTCCTCATCACCCCGATCCTGAAGCAATTCCAGGCCAATTTCAAGAAAGGCGTGATCGAACCCATCGTGCACTTCATCGAACCAGGCCTGAGGTATTCTCCGGATCGATGCGTGGCGGCCGACACCTATCACTGGAGCGGGCTGTTCCCTCACCATGTAGACCGGTACCGCGGCGACGATTACGTCACCGGCATGCTGGACAGGACCCAGATAGAATTCTCCGAACTCCATACGGAATACAAGACCACCCATCGGAACAGCAAGGGGAGCCAGCGGTCGGACTGGCACACCATATTCCGCGGCATCTTCTTCTGTGCCGACTTCAACAAGCATTTCCGGGGTGTAACCTACGTGCTCCCCGATACCGCAGAGCGCGCCCTCGGATTCATAGGACGCAAGCTGCAGGAATGGAACAAGGGACGGGGTGAAGTGGTGCGGATGGAGGATGCCGAGTTCGAGAAAGAGTTCGCCGTCTACGGCACCGACCAGGTGGGTGCGCGCTATATTCTCTCTCCTGGACTCATGCGCCGCATCCTGGAATTCAAGAAAAAAACCGGCAAAACCCTGTACATCTCCTTCGCCGGTTCCAGGATCTATGTGGCCATCTCCATCAGGAAGCCCCTGTTCGAGCCGCAGACCTTCGGCTCTCTGGTGAAGTTCCAACCGGTCCAGGAGTATTTCGAACATCTCACCATGACCATAGGACTGGTCGAGGACCTGAACCTCAATACCAGGATCTGGACGAAGGAGTAACAGGCGGCGGTTTTGCACCTTTATTGACCCGCTCCCATTCATCCGGGAGAATGACCACAGCGCCACGGTGAACACCTGTCCGGCGGGAGGGATTGCATGTCGGAACGCACAACCTCATTCATCATCTTCTTCTCCATTGTCATCCTGGTCTACGGCAGCACCTGCTCCTACGTCTTCATCCGCGGCTGGCGCCTGCTCCCCAAGGGTTCGATCCTCCGCACCGTGTACCTGTGGCTCTTTCCGCTCCTGGCGCTGTCATTTTTCATCGGCCGCATTCTGCGGGCATATCTCCCTTGTACGTATTGCGATGTCTTCATATGGATCGGGGCGGTCTGGCTGGGGCTCTATTTCTACGTATTCCTGTTCGCCCTCGTGTTGGATCTGGCCGGCCTGGGGGGACGGCTGCTGCACATCACCCCCGCATGGGCCGCCGGCATAGGCTTCAAACGCGCGATGGGGGTGGCGGCGGTGGCGGCGGCGGGACTCCTGGTGGTGATCGGCCATATTCATTCCAACCGCATCCAGGTCACCAGGCTGGAACTCATCATTCCCAAGCAGGCCGGGCAACTCCGGCAACTGGATATCGCCGTGGCGTCGGATATTCATCTGGGCACGGTGATCGATGCCCATCGACTGGATCAATTCGTGACCGCGATTAACAAGCTGAATCCGGATCTCATTCTGCTGCCCGGCGACATCGTGGACGGTGACATCGAGCCGGTCATGGAGATGGACATGGGTGAACCGCTCACCAGGCTGAAGAGCACGTACGGCGTATTCGGGGTCACCGGCAACCATGAATACATCGGCGGTGCCGAGGAAACCGTGCCGTATCTGGAGCGCAAGGGTGTGGTGTTTCTCCGCGACCAGGTGGTGAAGGTGGCTGACAGCTTCTTCCTGGCGGGCCGGGAAGATCCCAGTATCAAGCACTTCGCGGGCGGCGCAAGGAAGCCGCTGGCCGATATGCTGTCCGGGGTAGAGGGCGACCAGCCGGTGCTTCTCATGGACCACCAGCCGTTCAAGCTCGAGGAGGCCGCCGCGGCGGGAGTCGATCTGCAGGTGTCGGGACACACCCATCATGGCCAGTTGTTCCCCAACAACCTCATCACCGGCGCTATCTACGAAAAAGACTGGGGGTATCTGAAGAAAGGCGGCACCCACTATTACGTCTCCTGCGGAGCCGGCACCTGGGGCCCGCCAATGAAAACCGTCGGGAAATCGGAAATCGTCTTCATCCGACTGCGGTTCGAGACAGCGGTCTAGGAGTCTTCCTCACTTTCATGCCGCGGCGATGACGGCATGCGGTAACGGACCGGATCGCGCAGCTTGACTACCATGCCCTTCGATTCCGCGTTTTCAACCATTCCCGACATTGAGTGCCGGCGATGTGCGACGGCTCTTCGCGTGGCTCCCCGGCGATCCCGGCATCATGTGTTACTTCCCGGAGTGTACTCAATAGAACCCCATAAGAATAAAAAGGCGCAATGATCTTGCCGTCAGCCGGAACCAATCGCCTGGATCATTCGGTGACAGTTGTTGCAGCCGATTCACCGAAGATGATTTCCTTCTGGCGGCCACCGGCCGCTTTGCCACTCCCGCTGTCTGCAGTCGTCCGGCCGCCGGGAAGACTCAGTTTCTTTAGGTCGATGTTGTCTTCGCCTTCATCCAGCCAACGCGCACCCTTCTCCACCAGTTGCCGGTTGGCTGCCGTCGCATCCTCGGTCCGTTTCACCCATAGGGGGACCCAGCCGCGCCTGAGATTCTCCACGGCGCCGCTCCAGGTGCCGCCGGTGGTCCCGGCATGAACAACGACCGCGGCATCGGCCAGGCAATAGATATACTTGTTCCTCTGCATGGCGTTGCCGACGGAGAAGCCGGCTTCGGGATAGGTGATGGAAACAAGCGCCAGATTGCCCTCCAACAGGTGCGTTCGGAACTTGGCCGAAGCACTGGAAGCGAGAAGACCATGGCTCAATACGCCAACCGCTGTACCCGCCGCCGCCAGTGTGCCCAGCATCGCCGCTTCGTCCACGCCGCGGGCGCCGCCGGAGAGGATGGACAGCGCCTGGCCGGCAGCCAGCGCGCCGAGTCGCTCGGAGAAGTGTCCATCGGCCTCGCTCATGTTCCGAGAGCCGATCACCGCGATGCCGCCCTGGTTCAGCAGATTCATGTTGCCGCAGCCGAACAGCACCGGCGGCGAGGCGGTCCCAAGCCGCTTCTTCAGCCTGGCGGGGTAAGCGGCATCAGCGCGCGTGATGATCACCAGTCCGGCCCGCAGCCATCGCTCCGTGGCCAGGGCGAGGGCCGCGCCACGATTCAGCAGCGCCTCGATTCGCGCGATCGGGATACGCGCCTCACCCCAATCGGACAATGTCGTTCGGAGATCCTTGCGCAGGAGATCCGCCGGCTGCAGTGAGCGGTTCCGCAGCCAATCGGCGAACAGACCCCATTCCGATGGTGTCAGTGGTTGCGGATCTCCCCGGCGCGCCTTGCCGAAGTGCGCCGCCAGGAGAAGGATAGCCTGTGCCTGCTCGGTCAGATGCATCTAGTCTCCTGTACTCGTGCTCGCCAGCGCAACGGGAAACACGGGACCGCTTCCAGCCTGCAGCAGCAACGCAGCGAGGATCGTCATCGTCCATCCGGAATCGATCACGTCATCCACGAGAAACACCGCCTCACCCCGGCGGACCCGATCGACCGAAAATACGCCATCAAGGTTACGGCACTGGTGGAACCTGTTCCGCTGGAACTTCTGCTGGTCGTTCTTCTGTATCTTATTTAGCGCTTTCACGAAATGCATGTCCAGTCTCCGCGCCAATCGCCTGGTGAATGCGGGCACGAGATCCGGATGGCTCAGGGATTCGACGCAGGTTATCCAGGTGGGCAGCGGCGCCGGATTCCATCGTTGGATCATCTCAGCCACCGCCGCCACCAGCTCGTCGGAAAAATTCCCACCGTGCTTGTCATCCGCCACCAGGCGACCCCAGCCGGCATCCCCCCAGCGGGACAGGATTCGTCCTTCCTGCGCTCGCAGGTGTTCCGGTAATCTACCGGAGAAAGGATAGTATTCAAATGCCCCTTTCGCGACCATGACCTTGGGGGTGAATACCATCTCAGCCCGCCGCAGGTGCCTGGTGGCCTCGATCACGGTACGCCGGTCCACCCGGTCGGCGACGACCGGCCGGCCCAGACAATTGCTGCATCTTCCGCAAGGACCGGCGGTCCGATCGTCCAGGGCATGACAGAGATATTCCATCAGACATCTATCCGTGTCCAGATATCCCCGCATCTCCGCCCATTCATCCTCGCGCTGGCGGGTCAAGTGCAGAATGCGTTCAGTGTCCATCGAATACCGCACCGAAGTGCGAAGCCACTTACTCTTGATCTTGACCACGGGCGATGGGGTTTGCACACTGAGATATTTGAGCGCCTGGCTGAGTTGCCCATTCGACAGGTTGGCAAGCTCCTCCAGCTCCCGCACCGACAGGCCGTCGCTGTGTGCCAGCAACCGCACGATCCGGTTCACGGCACCCTCATCGGGGAATGCGTTTCTCCTGAAGAAGGTATGTATATCGTCGTCCTCCCGACCGGACATCATCACGCAATAGGCGGTTTCGACGGCACGACCCGCGCGACCCGCCTGTTGGTAATAGGACACTACGGAATTGGGCGCCTGGTAATGAATGACAAAGCCAAGATCAGGTTTGTCAAAACCCATGCCCAATGCCGAGGTGGCCACCAGCACCTTGATGCTGTTTTCCAGCAAACTATTCTCCAGGTGAAGCCGGAATGCATTGGTATCTTCGAAATCAGGGTGCATCACCGCACTGTGATAGGGTTCCGCGTGGATGCCGTTGCTCTGAAGCCATCCCGCCACCACCTCGGCATCCCTCCGGGTGAGGACATATACAATGCCGCTGCCGGGTAGTCCGGGAACATGTTCCGCCAGCCACGCAAGACGGGCGGCCTGGTCGGGCAGGCGCATGGTTTGAAGCATCAGGCTTTTACGTACCAACGGCCCGCGAATGACTTCGAGGTTCCCGAGCTGCCGTTGGACATCCGCGATCACCCGGTCGTTGGCCGTGGCCGTGGTG
>JAFGDC010000128.1 GCA_016932295.1 candidate division CSSED10-310 bacterium | reverse complement strand
GTGAAGGACGGTTGCGCCTCCGGTGTAGAGGGCGCGGCAGAACATTTCATGGGGGTGGGAATGAACCGCGAACAGCGGCAGGTGGATATCCTCGCTCGTTATTGAAAACACCTCCACGGCGGCCCTCGTGTTCCAGTACAGGTTGGCGTGCGTGGCGCGAGCCGCCTTCGGCCGGCCGGTGGACCCGGACGTGAAATTCAGGTAGCAGACTTGATCCTCCGTCACGGTCACCGATGGTGGAGCGCAGCTTCCGGTGGCGAACAAACGCTGGAGAGTGTCGGTTCCACCCTCGCCGGAGACGATCCTGGCCATGTCGGGGGCGCATGCCTGCAGGTAGCCCCCCACCTTTTCTTCATGCGCATGATGGATGCATATGATGCGGGCGGGATAGTCCCGTACCACGGCGGCGAGCCGTTCGGGCGGCGCCAGGTGGCTGAGGGGATAAGGAATCGCGCCGCAACGGGCCGCGGCCAGGTAGACCAGCACAGCGGCGGGTGACCGGGGCAGCATGACGGCGATCAGATCGCCGGGCTGTACGCCCCGTTCCATCATGTGCCTGGCCAGCCGATTGGCAGCGGCGCCTGCCTCCGCGTAGGTCAGAACCTGATCATCACCGATCAGAAAACGCTTTTCCGGTTCTCCGGATTCCCTGGCGGCCAACTGCGCGCCAAGGGTTTTCATTGAGCCAGGCCCCTCCTTCGCAACTCCTTCGCGGCTTCCTCGAAACGGTCGACGGCGGTCTGTGTCCGTACCCACTCGGTGAGATCCTCTATGCCCTGCTCGAACTGAACCCGCGGCCGATAACCGAGCGTTGCGCTGATCTTGCCGATATCCGCGAAACAGTGGCGGACATCTCCCTCGCGGAATTTGTTGGTGAGCACCGGGGCCAGTCCGGAACCTGGGGCCAGGCGTTCGATAAGCAGTTCTCCAACCCGGCGAATGGTGACGCTGCGTCCGGAACCTACGTTGAAGACCTGGTAGTCAGCCTCCCGCTTCTGCATGGACAGGATATTGGCTTGGACAATATCGGTGACATGGACGAAATCGCGGCTCTGCGCGCCGTCCTCGTAGACCACCGGCGGATTACCGTTCAGTACCCGGCTGGAAAAGATGGCGGCTACTCCGGTATAGGGATTTGATAGCGCCTGCCTGGGACCATAGATATTGAAATAGCGCAGGGCCGTGGTGGGAATCCGGTAGCTGGTCCCGACACTCAGGAACATCTCTTCGTGATCCCGCTTGGTAATCGCATAGACGGACGTCGGGTCCAACCGCTTGCGTTCGCCGGTAGGCAGCGCTCTGGCCGGCTTGCCGCACTCCGGACACTGCACTTCCCACTCGAATCGTTCGAGCTGACTGGCGGGTCGCAGGCGGACATCGACGGGCCCGCAGTCTGGGCACTCGAAAGCGCCTTCGCCGTAGATCGACATGGATGATGCCACCACCACCTTTTCGATCTTGTCCCGGACATCGAAATCATTCACCAGGATGTCCAGAAGCGTGGCGCCGCCGACGGAGTTGTAATCGGTGTAACGCCTGATCTCATACATGGACTGGCCCACGCCGACCGCGGCACCCTCGTGGAAGATGACTTCCTTGCCGAGCATGGCGCGTCGCAGGGCATCGCGATCCCGCACATCGCCCTTGATGCATTCGGCTGAGTCAGGCAGGTAATCGGGGAAATCGGCGTTTTCTCCATGCACCTGCGGATCCAGATTATCGAACACCGTGACACGGTGGCCCAGTCTCACCAGTTCTTCGACGAGGTGAGAGCCGACGAAACCCGCCCCGCCGGTTACCAATATGTTTTTCATCACTAGAGCCCCTTTCAAGATGGGCGCCGCGGCGCCTCCTACAGTTTCATTTCCTTATCGAACCGCAATTTGAAGAGGAACAGCAGGTTCTTGAAGCCGTCGTCCCACAGGTTGAGTTTGCTGGGACCGATCCGCTCCACATACTTGAACTGGATGGGCACTTCCCGCGCCGCTATCCCGCGGTGCATGAACGCCTTGATTTTCAACTCTTCGGAGAAGGCCATGCCGTCACTCACCATCTCGAACTTGTCCAGCACCTCTTTCTTGAAGACCCACATGCCCGATTGCGAATCCCGGAGTTTTACCAGGAAAAGAATACCGACGACGATGGTGAGAAAGATGTTGCCGAAAAAACGCTGGATCATGTTGATGTTCTTGATCCAGTGGATGGGCACCCTGGCCGCGGAAATGAAGTCCAGGTTGTCGGCGAGCAGGACATCGATGAGATAGCTGATGGCGATGGTGGGATAGGTGGCATCCCCGTCCATGGTCACGATGATGTCGCCCTCCGCCGCCGCCAGTCCTGTCTTGTAAGCCCGTCCATACCCCTGGCGCTCCTCGCGGATGACTCTGGCCCCAAGGCTTTCCGCCACCGCGCCGGTCCGATCCGAGGAGTTGTTGTCCACCACCAGGATTTCATCTATGAAGTCCGGCATCAGCGAGATCACCTTCTGAACGCCCGCCTCCTCGTTGTAACAAGGGATCACCACGGAAATCTTGTGACCTTTAAACATCATCCCATCCTTTCGTGAACGCTGGATCGTCGGCCGTCCCGCTAAGGAGCAGTCTCATCCATTTTAGTTTTACCACTTCCGTCAGCACCGCAGGGATGGCTCGCGGCGAGAACAAAATGCTGTTGGTGAGAAAACATTCGTAGGTGCATTGACAGCGGGTGCGGCGGATCCAATCGGCGGCTTCTCGGGCGGCGGGGCCACGCCACAGGGCATTGAAGTCGTACCCTGCCTCCCGTACATTGCCCAGCGGGCGATCCAATAATTCGCAAGGATAGAGATCGCCGTTGGCGTACAGCACCGCGCTCAATACGGCGGCATAACACGGCAGCGGCGATCGGCCACCACGCGCGATCCGTTCGATGATCCGCTGGCGGACGTGCTTCATGGCGTTGACGAAATCACTGAAGGGGAAATTGTGATACCCGGTCAACTGTCGCACCAGCATATCCCTCTCAAGCAAGCGGCTGAACCGGTGATAACGATCAGGATCGACCTGCGCCGCGGCCGGTTCGCGAGGATTGCCCCGTACCAGAAGATGGTTGATGGTTTGCACCCCCAGCTCCTCGCGCAGGTAGTCGTAGAGTTCCCCGAGACGGTCTTGATTGTAAGCCGAGACAGTGACCGCCACATTGAGATTGAAGTTGTCGTACTGGCTCCTGACGGTTTCCAGCCGGCGATAGGTTTCAACTGCCCGCTCGAAGAGACCCGGGCAGTTGCGGAGGTGGTCATGTTCGGCACCGATGCCATCGATCGAGATGTCCACCGCGTAATCCAGCTTCGGGCACCGGGTAAGCACTTCCCGAACGGCCCGTTCCACCTGATCGGGCAGTGAGCCGTTGGTGGGCATTCCTAGATTGCGTACTCGATTGTTGACGTAAAACAACTCGACGATGTCCGGCAGATCGCGCCGCAGGAAGGGATCGCCGCCGGTCAGGAGCAGGAATAGCATGGGTCCCATACTGCGCGAAACCGCGGCGATCTCGTCCAACCGTAATTCATCCCGGCGGCGCGGGCCGGCGCCCAACAGACAATGTCGGCACCTGGCAAGGCAGCGCTCGGTGATGAAGAAGACAAAATATAATGGGTCGGCGCCGCGCTTACACAACAATCGCGGCGCAAACCGCATGTAATCCAAATACTTCATTCGAGGCCACTCACCTGATATACCCGAGTTGTTGCAGCTTGTCCCGCACCTCCTCATCGAGCAGGACGGGACTGTCGATGCGTTCCCCGGAGGCTCGCGCGAAACCATCCTTGGTCATATCGCGCATTGTAGCAGACAATTCCGATTCTGTCCCGCAGAGGTTGTGCATCTCGTTCGGATCAGCGCGCAGGTCATAGAGTCCCGCGCATTCATCCGCCCCCTCCAGGCGTTTCCAGTCGTAGGCCCGTAATCCACGCATTTTAACCGCACCGGGCGCCAGGATGATGCCGATATTCTCGATCAGGGCCGGCAGAACCTGTTCGCGCCCCCCCTTCATCCTCGGCAACAAACTGGTCCCCTCCATCCGCTCATGGATGGGTAGGCCGAGGTAATCGAGAATCGTCGGCGCGAGATCTATCAGCCTGACCTGGGCGGCGAGTAACCGGGAGGCGCGATCGTCAGGCAGTGAAGCCAGCAGCGGTACCGTTATTGAAGGATCGAACAGGAGCGCGCCATGACTGAAAAAATACTCGTGCTCTCCGAGGCTTTCCCCATGGTCGGCGGTGACCACCACCACTGAATCGCGCAGCATGTCGAGCTGCTCCAGTCGCATGAATACATCCTCCAGCGCCCTGTCCACCCGGCTGATCTCACCGGCATATCGTTCGATGGGAAGCAGCGGGTAGGCTTCCTCCCCCGGCGCCATCCGGCACGCCTTGTCGATCTCCACCGCGGCCGGCGGCGTCAGGCGTCCTGCGGCCGGCGGCATGGCGTCGCGGTACATGCCGCGGTAGGGCGGCGGCGGCGTGTACGGGGCGTGCGCGTCAAAATAATGAATCCAGAGGAAGAACGTATGATCGCGATGCGTCTCGAGCCATGGCAGAATGGCCCGGTTCACCATCCCCGCATCCCGCTCCAGCAGGCCCCTTCGCCGCCACCGGTTCACCATGGAGACAGGGACCAGTTCACGCCATCCACCGCGCTCGATGAATATATCGTCGTAGATCATGAATCCCTGGTTCAACCCGAACATGTGGTTCAGGGGATAGCAACTCACGAAGGCGGCCGTGGTGTAGCCTGCCTGAACCAGTAGCTCCGCCAGGCTGACATTGTCGGCGCCCAGGCGATAACGGTTGTCCGCGGCGCCATGCCGGCGAGGGATGGTGGCGGTGAGCAGGGAAGCGTGCGAGGGCGTGGTCATGGGAGCGGGACAGACCACATCGGCGAACAATGCTCCCTGCCTGGAGAACCTGTCCAGGAAGGGAGTTTTGATGGTTGGATGCCCGTAGCAGCCGAGAAAATCATCACGGACCGTATCCAGTGTCACCAGGATGAGGTTCCGGCCGGCGCCGGTCACCGGCAGCTTGCGAGACATCTGCTCGGTGTAGCGGTTCACGATGCCGCAACTGCTTATAAGGACCGGCAGGATCAGCAGCTTGGCAAAAAAGAACGGACGTTGTTTCAACCAATACGGCAGGTGAAAGGGGAGAATGAACAAGAACGCGAAAAGACCGTATATGGCGGTGGCCAGGAGTATGACCTCGAGATGCCGGATGAGACCCGTGGGTGCGTACATACTCCGCGTGACCAGCATTAGCCACTCCCAGGCGCTCAGGAGTATTCCGCAGACCAACGCGGCGGCTGCGGCGGACAGCAGTGGCCGGCGGCGTGTTCCTCCGGCTGGTTTCATTCAGAACCGATCCTTCAGGTAGCGTGCGGCTTTCAGCAGGCGCAGCACGGGAACCCGGTAGGTCTTGATGTAACGGTATCCGAAGCTGGCACTGAACAGCAGGTCAAACAGCTTGTTGGGTGGCAGCATGATGAGCAGGCGGATCATGGGCAGCAGGGGCGGCGCCTTGACGGCGATGTAGAAAAGACGGTGCAGGTTGATCAACTGGTCCTGCTGCGGGTTTTTGATGACGCTTCGATTGAAGTAGGAAGCCGAAAAATCTTCAGGCCTCAGATCCTCTTCCAGAACCCCGCGTTCCCGCGCGATCTCCAGCAACTCGGTGCGGGGATAGGGCTGGACGATCGAAGCCCAGGGATACTCGGTTCTGATGCGCTGATTGATGGCGACGGTTTCCATCGCTTCATCCAGGGTCTCGCCTGGAATCCCCAGCATATTAAATGTGCCGATGGCAATGCCGTACTTGTGCAGATAGTGCGCCGTCCGCATGATCGCATCCCGGGTGATGGTCTTCTTCAGCACTTCCTGGCGCAGCCTGTCGTTGCCGCTCTCGATACCGAAGTACGCGGCATAACAGCCGGCCCGACTCATGGCGGAGATGTTCTCCTCGGTGGTGAGATCAGCGCGGATCAGGCAGGTGAACGGTATATTCACCCGCTGCCGGTACATCTCCAGGAAAGCAAGAATCCAGGATGGCTTGAGCAGAAAGACTTCATCGTCAAAACGAACCGATTTGAGCGGATACTTGTCAGCGACCGCCAGGATCTCGGTGATCACCCGCTCCGGTGCATGACGCCGGACGATGGGACCGCAGTTTCGGTACAGCTCGTTGTATGCCTTGTTGCAACAGAAGCTGCAGGTGAACGGGCAGCCACGGCCGGTGATAAAATGCTTGCTCGGATTCTCGCGCAGCAGTTCATAGCGCTTATAATAAATATCTCGATCAGGCAGCGGCAGTTCGTCGAGGTCGCGCAGAGGCGGCGCCAGTTCGTTCCGGTGCACGGTGCCGTCCGATTTGGTCCACAATCCGCGGATGGCGCTGTCCGGCAGTCCTCCATCCAACGCCCTCGCGAGTTCACGCACTGCCTCCTCGCCCTCCCCGCGGCACACGTAGTCGATATGCGTATCCTCGATGATTTCAGGAAAGAACGTCGGGTGAGGGCCGCCCAGAATGATGCGCGCACCGCTTACGGTTTTCACCCGGGCGGCGGTCCGCAGCGCCCAGATGTGATCTCCGGTGGTACAATACATGCCCACCAGATCCGGCTTGAATGCCGCGACCGATGCCATCAGGTCAGATTCCCCACCTTCTATGAACAGGTCCACCTGGTGGCCGTCCTGTTTGAGGATGGCGGACAGGTACATGGTGCCCAGGAACTCGAACCAGAAGTTCTGGAGAAAGAGCACTCGGGCCATGTCACATCCTCTTGCGCAGGAAGGTGTTGAATCCGCCGCGCAACAATCCGGCGATCTTGGCCGGGGGAAGCCGCCGGAAAGAGGAGAGTCGGCGGATGATAGAGCGCGGCCGGAAGTAGAACTTCTTGTATGCCTTGGCCAGGGTTCGCTTGATCTCTGCCTCGTCCCGGCCCTCCGGGATGTAGACGATCCTGTTGAACACGTTGTAAGAAGCGTAGTCGGTGGAGGTGATGGTCCCGGACTCCCGGGCGATCCGCGTCAGTTTTGTGCCGGGATAGGGTGTGAAGGTGAGCCAGTAGACATAGTCGGGATCCAGCTCCAGGCCGAAGCGGATACTCTGCCATGTCTCCGCTTCCGTCTCGGTGGGCAGGGTGAGCATGAAGGATGCCACGGTTTCGATGCCGATGCGCCGGCACAGTCGGAAGGCCACGCGGGCCTGGGCCAGCGTGGTTTCCTTCTGGATCATGGCGAGCAGCCGCGGCACGCCGGTCTCGACTCCGAAGAAGATCTGGTAGCATCCCGCCCTGTGCATGGTGCGAAGCAGTTCCTCGTCCACCGCATCAACGCGGGTGAAGCAGGCCCATTCCATGCCGAGTCGTTCATCGATCATGCGGCGGCAAAGCTCCATGACGCGGCGGCGGTTCACCGTAAAGGTCTCGTCATAGAACTGTACGCTGTCCACCCCGAATTCATCTCGCAGTCGCTTGATCTCGGTGATCACCCTGCCGGCGCTGGAATAACGGAAGGAACGCCCGAAGATCAGGTCACCCGAGCAATAGGCGCAATGGTACGGGCAGCCCCGCGAGGTGAACAGGTGCAGGGTGCGGTCACCCCTGAGCTGCGCCGAGGAATGGTATCTGTCGATGGGGAAGAGATGCAACGCC
>JAFGDC010000127.1 GCA_016932295.1 candidate division CSSED10-310 bacterium | reverse complement strand
CTCCTGATCGCCGGCGAGTTCAGCCAGTCGGTCCAGGGCGTCACCGTCCTTCAGGTGTCCTGATACCCTGGCCGCGGCCTCGCGCAGGTCCGATACGGGTGAATCCAGCAACAGCCGGCAGTGGTATGTCAGTTTTTTCATACTTTCCGCACCGATTTCCCGGTGGGTCAGTGGGGGCCATTTCAGCCTGGTTCTGCGCTGAAACGACAGGTTCAGAGGCGTGGTGTCCGCTGCCGCGCCGCGCTCCAGGCAACGCGCCAACGCATCGGCACCGGCCAATGCCAGGCGGGCGGCTTTCCGGTCGCCGAGCTGAAAGAGGTGAAGCAATTCCTCGGTAAAGAACCGTCCGGTCCTGCACAGCGCATGCAACAGGACAGGATGGGCATGCAGGTCGCGTGGCGCAACGCACGAGCGGAAATGGTTCAGGAGCAGATGTCGGGCGGGATCACCAAAACACAGAAATAGGTTGGTGACGAGGGCGGCGGCAGGTTCGTCGGTGTCTGCGCACAGCAGTTTGAAGATCAATTCCACCGGCGGCGGTTGATACGCCAGGACGCGGTCCATTACCAGGTACACGGTGAGTCCGGCCAGTTCCGGGTCATCCCCCTTGAACCATCGTCGATGCTTCCGTCCGATGGCGGCGGTGAGTACTCGGGCGCATCGTTCCGCTACTCGCCGGTCGGCTCCTGCATATCCTTTCACCAGCGCATCGACAACCGTCGCTCCGAGTTGCGGCAGCAGCAGCGCCAGTCGGTCCAGGAGCAGCTCATCACCGGTGTCCGCGAGTAGTTCCATGATACGATCCGGCGTCCGCCGCAAAATGATCCGAAGGCGCTCCGGAGCCGCGGCATCAGTGCCGAGCAACTTCGCCAGGACGGTGATCTCAGCTTGAATCTCGTCTTTCATCATATATTCGTCAGTCATGGAAATCTCCAATTCTTTGTCGGGATCGACGACGATATCCTTCAATGCCCGCCTCGCGCGGTGCAAGCGGCTCATGACGGTACCCATCGGGATATTTAAAAAGGCCGCGGTCTCCTCGTAGGAAAGGTCTTCCAGGTAATGCAGCGCCAGTATGAGCCGGTGCTGGAGGGACAAGTGGTGAAGGCCGCGCAGAAGTCGATTAATCAAGAGTCCGCTTCGGTGATCCTCGGCGGGGGCGGGGTGTTTCTCCAAGGCGGTCTCGGGTGTTGGCGCCGGTTGGCTTCTGTACCAACGCCGGCAATGGTTGATGGTGATAGCCCGCAGCCAGGCATCGAATCTGCCGGGATCGCGCAACTGGGAGAGGCTGAAGAACGCCTGGATGAATACTTCCTGGGTCAGGTCCTCAGCCTCCCAGGTATTGCCCGTCATGCTGAGGCACAAGCGGTACACTTTCCCCTGGCGCGCTTCGACGATGTTCGTAAAAGCCTCCCTGTCGCCATCCAGTACTTTTTCGATCACCTTTGCCAGGTCCACCTGGTCTCACCTCCTTCACCATAATGATACACGCACATCGTAAATATTCCCCCGATCCTGCCGGGCGAGTAAAAAAAGAACGATGCACCACTTACGGGCAGATGGAAACACAATGGCAAATGTGTCGAGAACGGTAGGGCATCCGGCTCATCCGGCCGGTTATGGTAATGCGCCCGTGATGCTGTGCGCCCCGACCGCTCCCGGTGCTTCCAGGCCGCCGCTCGCCAGCAGGCCGCGGTAATCGATCTCCCAGAGACCTTCCATCTTGGTGGCGACGTACGCCTTGCCTCGTGTTTCGTCCAGGGCCAGCCGTCGCGGCCAGCGGCCCGTCTGCCATGAACCCTTGCAGGAGCCATCGTCGAGATCGATGGCGCGGATCGTGGAGGTGACGAAGCTGATGGTGAAAATCAGCCGATTGTGGAGATCCAGTTGAATGGTTCTCACCCACCGGTCGATACGTCTCTCCGCCTCGATCCGGCCGGTGCGCCAGTTGATGACCAGCAGCCGCGGCGAGCGGGATAGCGGCACGTAGAGGAGATCCGTGCGGGGATCCAGGGCGATCTGCGAACCGTATTGAGGAAGCGGGATGGATGGCAGTTCGGTGAGCGTGTCGAGATCGATCACGGCGATGTGACGATTGCCGAAGGGATAACTGAGGAACAGCCGGCGGTCTGTCACATCGATTTCCTGGTCCAGGTTGCGATTCCCCAGGCCGGGAAACCGTTTTGTCACTTGATGTGTTACGAGGTCAAGAACTGCTATTTCCCCCACTTCCACGGAGATGTACACCAGTCCCGAGGAGGGATCGTAGACCGGCATGGCGGAACCTTCTGAATACACGGGACCGAGTTCTCTCACATCGATGATTTTCAAGGTGTTTGAATCGATGGTGAAGATCCGTCCCGGGTCGATGTCATAGAGGAAGAGTCTCCGCGCCTCCGGATCGTGAGCGATGTATTGAACCGTGGTGCAGGGAAAGTGTTTACGAAGGGGTGGCAGGCGGAGGTCCCGAAGATCGAACGCTTCGATTCGGTCGCGACCGATGTTGCAGGCGAAAAGCCGGCAGGTGGCGGGATCGATTTCAAGGTCGAAATAGTTGCCCCTGGCAATGCAGTGCGAGCCGGGTGATTCCGGCGTTGACGGGTTGTAAAAAGCGGCGACGGCGGCCATGCCGGGCAGGATCACGGCCAGCAGCGCCAGCCTGGCTATGGTTTTCAAGCGTGCGGCCCATTTCGGTCCACCTATGAGGTGCCCTGCCACATGACCGATGATGACCGGGCAGGAAGCCAGGAGAAACGGGTATCCTGCCAGCACCAGGAGGGCGGAAGCGACCTCTCTGCCGCGGGTTTGGGTCAGGCGCCGGAGGAATACCGGTGGGAGATGGTTGATGAGGATAACCATGGTCAGGATCATCGCGGTGACGAGTGGTAACTTGACGCCGGCCGCGAGGCAGAAAAGCGGTGGCACGAGTATTGCCATGATCGCGCGCAGCGTTGCGGAGAAACGTCCCGTGGTGAATGTCGCCACCGCGCCGGCCAGCAGGGTCAGGAGTGCCGTGCCGGCGAACAGCAGCCGTTCAATGGCGAGTATAGCGGCCAGTTCCCGATTATAATTGAAGACTGTTGCCAGTACCGGCACCAGTAACAGAATTCCCAGTGATGTAGCGAGCATGCGACGTATGGTCATGATCACCCGCCGAGGACTCGATGAGCGGTATGAAGTTCAGTCGGAGGGATCATAGCAGTCACCGGAATGGCTGTGAAGAGCCCAATTTCCCCACTAACGCTATTGTTTCATTGTAAATCTATAATAATCCCGCTATTACCCTGCACCATTGATGGATGCTGCTGCGGCACACACTGGAGAACGCGCGCGGTGGATTCGGAAAGCCCCATTACTTGCGATTCGACCGGAAGTGTATTACATACTCGGAAGTCCTCTGATCGGGGCCTGAGATCGAGGAGATCAAGGTGAAAGAAGAGAAACAAACAGACAGTCGATTCAGCGAATGGAAGGAAACAATGAAGTTCAACCTTACACGCGTGCTGTTCCTGACAGTTTCATTGGTGACCGGTCAGCGCTCGGTCCTGGCCGGGATCGAGAAGGGTTGGGATCACTTCAAAAAGCAGGAATATGAGCTGGCGGCCAGTGAATTCGAACGCGCACTGGAGGGAGGGCGCGAGGAGGCTGTCACCCGGGAGGGCCTGGGCTGGTGCTATTATTGGTTGGGTCGTTATGACCAGGCAGAACGGGAATTCGCGCGGGCGCTGGAGATGGATCCGCAGTTGGCCGGGGCCGGCAAGGGGCTGACCGAGGTCAAGAAGTGGCGGTACATTCCTTTCAACAATGCATGGCAACTGTTCAACAACAAGGATTATCAGAACGCGCTGGCGGTTTTTCAGTCGATCCTCGAGGACACCACCAACCGGCTGCCCGCCGAGGAGTTATGGAAGGTCCACAGCGGGATGGGGTGGTGCTATTATTACTTGCAGAATTACACGGCCGCGGAGAAAGCTTTCAACAGGATTCTGGCCATCTACAAAGACAATGAATTCGCCTTGAAAGGGTTGGGTTTTTCGCTGTACCAACTGGGACGGCATCAGGATAGCATCAAGGTCCTGGAAAAGGCTGCGGTTGCGCATCCCGAGTGGGCCGACGTGATCGCCATGATCGGCTGGAATATGTATGCGGGAAAGGACTACACCGGCGCCGTGACGCGTTTCGAGCAGGCCTTGGCGGTGAATGCACAGTATGCGGATGCGGTTTATGGGCAGGCCTGGTGTTCCTTTCAGCAAGGCAATCAGCAGCGCGCCCTCGGGCAGTTCTCCAATGCAGTGTCACTCTCCCCCTACCACCCAAGCGTGTATTATCTGCTGGACACGATCGATGCCACTCGAAGCTTCTGGAGGCTCTACGGTGAGCTGGCGTGGAGTTATTATCGCGCCGGTGATTTCATCTCGGCCGATACCATCTTCAGCCGCGCCCTTGAACGGCTGCCGGACGATCTCGACCTGCATCGAGGCCGGGCGTTCTGTGCATTCAAATCCGGCGATTACCAAGGAGCGATCACCCGGCTGGAAGCTCGTTTCGAGGCGACCGCCAAGCTGCCGCCGGTGGTGGAGTCGGGTTGGGCCGCGGATGGCACCGAGTATACTGTGCGCACCAATGCGGGTTCCATCATGGCTTGGTGTCATTACTACCTGGGTGAGTTCGGCCGCGCCCGTGGGTATTTTTTACGCGAATTGGAAACCTATCCGGAATGGACCGATCTCTATACCGGGTTGGGATGGTGCGACCTGAAGGAAGGCAAGCTCGAATCGGCCCGGGCGTATTTCGCGCGTGCCCTGGAACTCAATCCCTATTACACGGTAGCCCTGACCGGCATGAGCGAATTGAAGTCGATTCGCTACCAGGCCTACAATGCCGCCTGGAACGCGTATTACGCGGGCGATTTGAAGGCTGCCCTGGCTCGTTTCGAGGCATTGGTTCATGACGGGATAGACAAGCTCGACGAGGGTGACCGCTGGCGTGTCTACAGCGGCCTCGGCTGGTCGCGACTGGGCACCGGCGCCTTCGAAGAGGCTGAACGGGCCTTCCAGTCAGTGCTCGAACTGTCTCCCGACAACCTGTACGCGTTGCAAGGTATGGCGCGGGTGGCATTGGCACGGGATGCGTGGGACGATGCCGAACAATGGGCGCGGCGCGCCGGCAAGGAAGGCGAAGCGCTGCCGGAAGTATGGTCGCTGCATGGGTGGGTCGCCATAGGCCGGAGCCAGGCTGTTCGCGCCGAACAGGCGTTTGCCCATGCCCTGAAATTGGACAAGAACAATCTCGAGGCGCAGACTGGCATCGCCTGGTGCCGCCTGTTACAGAACCGGCTCGACGATGCCCGGGACGAATTCCAGCGGATGCTCGGTATCGATCCGAACAACAAGATGGCGCTGAAAGGCATGACACGCATTGAAACCATGAGAAAGGACGTACCATGATTTCCGACCATTTTGCTTTTCACGGCACGGCGGAACGCGGCTTCTTCATGGATCTCCGGACCGGTGACCTGTACCGGCTCAATCCGACCGGCATCAGGATTATCCAGTCCCTGCGCAGCGGCATGACTCCCGACCAGTTGGCCCAGGTGATCAGCGCCGAGTTCGAAGTGGGATACGATCAGGCCGAGCACGACATCACCCGGTTTTTGCAACGGCTGGCGGCCCTGGAGGACGGCAGATGAATGGTGTGACGGTGGCGGTGACCGGTCTTGACGCCAGGATCAATCCATATCCGGGCCTGGCGCTGGCGCGCTGTCTTCGGGGTGATCCCCTGTTTAACGGCCGGATCATCGCCCTGACCTATGATATCTATTGTACGGGCATTTTCAGGGACGATCTGTTCGATGCGGTGTACATCGTTCCCTATCCTACGGAACCGTCCCACAAGCTGCTGCGCAGGCTGAAAGAAATCAACCGGCAGGATCCCGTGCAGGTGATCATACCGGCGCTCGATTCCGAGATCGCCGTCTATGCAAGGTTCCGCGACGAGCTGCGCGAGGTGGGTATCGAGACGCTGCTGCCGAATGAAGCGGCGGTCAAGGCCAGGTACAAGGACAATTTGGCCGGTACCTGCGGCCGGCTCAATATCCGTACGCCAAAGACAGTGGTGATCAGCAGCGTGGAGCAATTGGACTGGGCTCCCGAGTTGTTGGCATTTCCCATGGTGATCAAGGGCTCCCTGGCGGATGCACACATCGTGCATGATCTGCGGGAACTGAAGTGTTTCTACATCAGGGTGCTCAACCAGTGGGGATTCCCCGTGGTGCTGCAGGAGCGGCTGGTTGGGGAAGAATTCGATGTGGCCGCGCTGGCTGATCGCGGCAGTGCGATGGTGGCGGCCATTCCCATGCGGAAGTTCGCCATATCGGAACGTGGCAAGGCCAGTGCGGGAGTGGTGGTGGATGATCCCGACCTGGTCCAACAGGCGGAAGAACTTCTCAAGCGGATGCACTGGGTGGGGCCGTGCGAGGTTGAAATGCTGCGCGAAGCAGCCACTGGCCGTTATTTCTTGCTGGAATTGAATGCCCGTTTCCCGGCCTGGATTTACATGGCTGCCGAGGCCGGCTGCAACATGCCGGGGATGGCGGTACGCCTGGCGATGCACCAGTCGTTGGGACAGGTCGCTCCCGCTGCCGCCGGCCACTTGTTTTTCCGGAATCGTTTTGGTCATTTGGTGGACCAGAGTATGTTGACGGACTTGTTGAACAGGGGTGGCTGGCGGCGTGCGCCAATGGATGTGGGAGAGCGGTTATGAACAGTATGGACATCATTGTCTTGGGTTTGGAACCACTGTCCTGCCTGACTCCCATGGATGGCATCCCGCGCTCCCTGGCGCTGTCATCCGCGGTCTCCCTGCGCTACATAGGCGTTGCGACCGGGTTGCGGCACAGCGGCTTGATTCTGGATGCCATGTTTCATGAAACCGTGCTCCTCGAGGCGGAAGGTGAGTCGTTGATGACGGCGCTCATCGAACGGTTCGGCAACGGCCGCCCTGCCGTGCTGCTGGCTACCCGTGAAACGGATCTTCCGCACCTGGCGCGATATGCCACGCGCCTGAAAACCGCCGGTATCCACTATCTCGGACCTGATATCACCGGCCTCGAACAGCTGGCGGATGTTACCCTGGAGCGATTGCGGCGGATGGACATCCCGGTGGTGGACTGGAGTGCGTTTCGGCGGCCCGATGAATGGCCGCCGGCGGCGAATGACGATGAGGAACCGCTCGCCGGCGTGCTGGAATCCGCTGATACTCTCGAATTCCCGGTGCTTCTGACCTCCCTCCCGCGCGCCAAGACCTGGATCGTTGAAAACGATTGGGACCTCGAGACGCTGGTGAAACGATTGTTTAACGAGTCGGAGCCGGTGGCGATGGTCCGCCCGTACGATGAGGAGGAAGCGTTCCAGGTGGCGGTGGTAACTGCCGGGAATGGTGAAGAGATTGCTATGGCCATAGTGCGTGAAATAGCCCGCGATGACCTGGATGAAGCATGGATTTTCATGAGCATCGAGGACCGGCGGCTGGCGGCTGCGGCTCGTTTGGTCACGACCGGGTTGTCGCCGCGCGGTCCATGCACGTTGCGCTTCCTGTACGATGCGCGGCGCGGGTTCCTGTTAGACCGAATAATTCCGCTGCTGCCGGTCTGGTGCCACCTGCCGGCCACCGCGGGTATCAATCTGCCATGGTTGCTGGTGGCGGCATCCGCCGGAATCCCGGTCAATTCATCGCCGACGCTGTCGGTTGCCGGCAAGATACTGGTATTCAATGCCTTCGATATTCCCGTGGCGGCGGAGCGCTGGTTGCGGGTGGCCGGAGAAGGAGGTTTTTCCATATGAACAACAAGCATCCGTATGAAGCTCCCGCTTTCGAACGAGTACCGGTCAAAGCCTGGAACACGCTGTCGCCGCAGACACAGCAAGGATATCAACGCGCCACCATCGATGGCGTGGAGATACACCCACTGGTAGAACACTATGGCAGCCCGCTGGTGATCATTTCAGAACGGCTGCTGCGCCGCCGGTATCGTGAGATGGCCGCCGCCTTCCAGGCTCATTATCCCGATACCATCATCGCCTGGTCATACAAGACCAACTACCTGTCCTCCATCTGTTCGGTGTTCCGCACCGAGGGCGCCTGGGCGGAGGTGGTGTCCGGCTTCGAATACGGTATCGCCAGGGATCTCGGGATCCCCGGACAAGAGATTATCTTCAACGGTCCCCACAAGACCGATGAGGAGCTGTTTCAAGCCATGGGAGCCGACGCCCGTGTCAATGCCGACTCCTTCGAGGAGTTGGAACAACTCAAAGCGGTGGCGCGGAAACTCGACCGGCGCCTGGAAATCGGTATCCGGGTGAACGTACGGTTGAATTATCCTCCATGGAGCAAATTCGGCTTCAGCTATGAGGACGGGCAGGCCTACGAGGCGATCCGCGTGGCCGAACTGGGTGGGTTCTTGAAGGTAGTGAGACTGCATCTCCATGCCGGCACGTATATCACTGATACGACGGTGTATTCCGATGCAATGGAGAAACTGCTGACGCTTGCCTTGAAGCTGGAGGCGACCTCGGATTTCGAGTTGAAGGAACTGGATTTGGGAGGCGGTTACGCCTCGGTCAATACGCTTCACGCACAGTTCCTGCCCGGTGAAGCGATTTCCCCCACCTATGCGCAATATGCGGAGACGATCTGTGAGCCGTTGCTGCGTAATCTGCCGCGTTTGAAACGGCATCCCCGCCTGTTTATTGAACCGGGGCGCGCCATCGTCGATGAAGCGGTTTCCCTGGTGACCACCGTGGTAGCATCCAAACATCTTCCCAACGGTAATCGCGCCCTGTTGGTTGACGCCGGCGTGAACATTCTGCCCACCGCATACTGGTACAAGCATGAGATGGTGGCACTCACGGCCGGACCGGCGCCGGAAGAGACGGTCAGCGTGCTGGGCGGCCTGTGTATGAACATCGATGTGTTGAGGACCGATGTCAGACTGCCGGCGGTGCAGCGGGGAGACCTGTTGTTGATCCGCAATACCGGCGCCTATAATTTCTCGCAGTCGATGCAGTTCATCTATACCAGACCCAGCTACATCATGATCAGTGATGGTGCGGCGCACTGTGTCCGGGAGGCCGAGGACGGCGCTTATGTCCGCGCCAGGGAGCGCCTGCCTGCTCACCTGGTGAACGATGAGACCCGCGGTTCGCTGCTCGTGAAGAACCCCGCGGACTGATCACCAAGCCCATGGAGCATCTGTACTGGCGATTCGATCCGAGCCGCAGTCGACTGCTGGATTTCACCGATACCCTGCTGCGCACAATGGGCTCTATCTTCTTCTGCACCAACGCGTTGTCCGGCATCCTGTTTCTGGCTGGTCTGCTGCTGCTGGTTCCCAAGGTAGGCATCTTCGGTATACTGGGTGGTATCGCCGCCCAGTTGTTCGCCATGGCGCTGCGGCGTGACCGGGCGTACATGAAAATCGGATTCTATGGTTTCAATGGCATGCTGGTGGGTATGTACTGGTGTTTCCTGAGTTCCTCCTCATGGCTTTACCTGCCGGCCATGGTGGCCTGCTCCGTGGCGACCGTCCCCATCATGATGCTGCTCAACCGATACCTGGTGCTGAGCCGCTTCAACCTGCCACCGGTGAGTACGGCGTCGGTTCTGGTGACATTGCCGGCAATGTGGCTGTTGCGGGAACTGCGCATCGCCTTCCCGCCGACCATGGTCAAGCCGCCAGGATTCGATGCCATGCTCAGCGGGGACTACCTGATCGCCGGCCAGGACGTCTTTACCCGGATAGCCACCATGCGCCTGCCTGTCCTGGCAGGCATCGTGTTGCTCCTGGCAGGCGTCCTCGTCCACTCCAGGCACTCGTTCTTCGCTGCGCTGCGCGGTCTTTTCCTGGGCTTGGGCCTGGCCTACCTGATGGGTGGCAGGGCTGGCTTGACCTGGATGAATATGTACGTGGTCACCACCATTCCCATCAGTATCGCCATGGACGGTTTCTTTTTCGTGCCGACGCGAACCGCAAGGTGGTATTCCATGGGTGCCGTACTGGCGGGCGGAGGCGCCTGGATCGTTGCGGTCCACCTGTTCGATCTGCTGCGTTTGCCGGAATTGACGGTGCCGTTCATGACCGTTACCCTCGCCGCACTCACCCTGGCACACCTCAAGCCGATGCAGCGGTTGCTGCCCGGTCTTATCCCCGTGCCGCTCATCTATGCCGACTCACCGGTCAGCGCCCGCCGCTGGCATGACGACCTGGAGACCGCACACCGCTACTGGCGGATCGTGGCGCCTCCCGTGCAGGAACATAACTGGAGAGGTGACATGGCCTCGAAAATCGATCGCGCCGTTGACATGCTATTGAGAAGTAAAAACATCGTTGCCTTTACCGGTGCCGGGGTGAGCACGGAATCGGGTATCCCCGATTTCCGGACTGGCCAAATCCATTGGAAAAAATACGATACATCGCATTTTCGCTTCGAACGCTTCACTACCTCGGAGGAATCCCGGGCCAGATACTGGGAGATGAGCCAGGATTTTTTCCTCTTCATCAAGCAGGCCAGGCCGAACAGAACCCATACCGCCCTGACGGAATTGGAAAAAATGGGGAAGCTGGGGGGGATCATCACGCAGAATGTGGATCGGCTGCACCAGAAGGCCGGCGTGTCCGCCGAGAAAGTGGTGGAAGTGCATGGCAACGAGTTGTTCGTGTCCTGTCTGAACTGTGGGAAACGCTATACACGGGAGGAGATTTACGATTGGATCCTGAACGGCGTCAAGGTGCCGTACTGCGTGGAATGCCAGGGGATACTGAAACCGGATTCGGTGGCCTTCGGCCAGCCCATGCCGCTCGAGTTGAGCCGGCGCGCCCTGGACATGGTGATGCGATGCGATCTGATGCTGGTCATGGGTACGTCGCTGGTGGTCCAGCCGGCTGCCCTGCTGCCATGGAAAGCCAAGCAGAACGGAGCCGGACTGATTATCGTGAACCTGTCATCCACGGTGTACGACGAGCATGCCGACGTGTTGATAAGGGCGCTCACCGGCAAGGTCATGGGCCAGATCATGGACCGCATCGAGCAGGTCAAGTATTACATCCAGCTTCCGTGAGCGGGTGGTGTGCCGGATTGAGGATGAATGGTCACCGCGGCTGGCGGGGGCTGGCAGCTGCCTTTTCACTGGCGGCGTTGGCCGCGATTGTCGCCACGGAACCATGCCGGGCGGATAACTACAGACATGTGTTCACCTGGACTGGGTCCTTCGGTTTGGTCGGTTTCGATCTTGAGAATGAGTATCTCGCAATCGGCAGGCGCCAGGATGACAGCGGTTTCCTGGTGCGCTACGACCTGGGCTTCACCTGGCGTTACCGGGATCTGGCCGGCGCTGCCCTGCGGGTGGCGGCGGAAGGTCAGAGTCGATACGCGATCCCCATCGGCACCGATCGAGAGACATTCTTCGGAACCTATGAAAAGCTCGACGCATCGGACCTGCTGCCGCGTGTGGATGAGGTGTACGCGTGGCTCAACAATCCAGGCGGCAGGTGGCGCGCGGCAGCAGGTATCCTGAGGTTTCTTGACAAGGACAAGTATGCCAATCCCGGCGTGACGCTGGGTTATTTCAATTCCCGGCTTGCCGTCACCATGCACTACGAGGACTTGATGAAACGCGGAGACTGGTTCTGCCAGCCGATGAAACTGACGATTCGCGACATCATCAGCGACCGGCAGGATGCGTATTACACGGCAATGAATGCGGCGCTTTCGGGAGTGTCCTGGCATCTGAATATGACTGGTGAGTGGCTGGTTGATGAGACTCCCGCCGCCACCCGGGTGAACGGCCTGGAATCCGTCTGGGGCATGGTGGACCACGATGAACTGGGTACCGGGACGCTGGCGGGCCGCGTGGCCTGGCACGGCTGGCACGGGGAGATGTCCGCGGCAATGAATTTCGGCGGTTTCGACACGATCTCCGGTACCGAACCATCGGAACGATACGGGTACACCGGCCGACGACTGGATGCGGCGGTTGGTTACACTCGCGGCATATGGTCGCTGCGGGCCGGTCACACCACCGCCAGCGGCCAACCGTGGCCGGCGCCGGAAAGCGGTCGGATTCCCAGGAATTACCAAGGCTTCGCGCATTTCCCCCCCACCGACCTCGGGATGTACAATGCGCATTATCGCAAGGAGGATGGTCCGAAGGTACTGGGAGGCGGCACGCTGACCCCGTTTTACGGCGTGCCGAGGCCGGGATTCTACTTTGATTCATTCATGGTGGAAAACATGCAGCTCGACAGCCTGCGGCTGACCCTCGAGCCGCTGCCTGACTGGACCTTGCAGATCACCGGCTGGTGGATGGCCGCGCTGGAAACGCCCTATTCCTGGGACGGTGCCGGCTGGACCAGGCTCGACAGGGACCTGGGTCGCGAATTGGACATAGAATGCGTCTGGAATCCCAGGCGGCATCTTCAGATCCGTGGTTTCTGGGGATGGTATCGGACCGGCGGATACCACGAGGATAGCGCCAGGCGCCTGTCGCCGCTGCGGCGGCCTGACGATCCCTGGCGAGCGCTTGGTGATGAGATGGTCCAATTGGCGGAAGTGGAGGTGGCGGTATGGCGATGAGACTGTCCCCGCGCCGGCGGTGCCTGTATCTCGCGGCCGTGATCATGATGCT
>JAFGDC010000126.1 GCA_016932295.1 candidate division CSSED10-310 bacterium | reverse complement strand
GGGCCGCCGGCCCGCAATCTCCCTTCGCCGCCAGCCGTAACGCCTTTGATGTCAACGAGTTGCAGCGAACATTACAAGATTCCGGGTCCGACCCCACTAGTCCGCCGCGAACAACCAGCGCCCGTCCTCCCGGTCGGGCCGCCGGAGTTTAGGACGTCACTTCCGGCGGTAATGGCGCCAGGGCTTTTCTTACCTCCAGAGCCAGGGCCAGCGCATCGCGGGCGGCGCGGCCGCTGGCCTCCGGCTGCCGCCCGGCGGCAACGCACGCCACGAAGGATTCGATTTCCAGCTTGAGCGGCTCACCTTCGCGGTTGTCCAGCGGGACGGGGAGAATGGATTTCATGGGATTGGTGAAATCGAAGGGAACCGATCTGTTGCGCGCCACCATGACACTCTGCCGTTTCTGGAAGTCCATGCTGATGTAACTGTCCGCCTGAAAGATCCGCATCTTTCTGAGAGGTTCCAGGCTGGCCCGGCTGGCGGTCAGGTTGGCCACGCAGCCGCCCTCGAATTCGATCCGGCAGTTGGCGATATCCGCCTGATCGGAAAGGACGGGCACTCCCACGGAATGTAACGCCGCAACCGGCTGCTTGACGAAATGAAGCACGAGATCGAGGTCATGGATCATCAGGTCGAGAATGACATCCACATCGGTGCCGCGATTGGAGAAAGGACCTATCCTGTGCGCCTCTATGAACAGGGGTGCTTTCAATTTGTCCTTCACGGCCAGCACGGCGGGATTGAACCGCTCGAGGTGTCCCACCTGCAGCATGACGCCGCGATCATCGGCCAGGGTGACCAGTTCATCCGCCTCCAGCAAACTGGTGGCGATGGGTTTCTCCAGCAGGACATGGATGCCTGCATCGAGAAACTCTTTTGTTACCCTGTGATGCATGGTGGTGGGCACGGCGATGCTGACCACGTCCACCTTACCCAGCAATTCCCGGTACTCGGTATAGAACGCGGCGTTGTATTCCTCCGCCCGCTCCCGCCCCCGTTTTTCATCGACATCAGCGATACCCACGAGTTGCACATCAGGCAGCACTCCGTACAGCCTGGCATGATGCCTGCCGAGATGTCCGACTCCAACCACTCCGGCTTTGATCACTGGTGACTCCTTTGTCGAGTGTCACGCGCCTCCGGCGGCGCACATCCTTTTATGCTTCTAAATACTATCGGCCCGGGATTATATCAACCCTTGCAAATGCCGCGTCTGGTCTCTTTCACGAAGGTGATGAGCCGTTGCACCGCATCGAACCGGCCGAGTTGATCCTCCAATTGCGCAAGCACCTGGGCATGATCGAATTCACGGCTTCTCAGCAAGTGGATGGCTTTTTTCACCGCGGTGATGGTTTCTTCGTCGAAGCCGTTGCGGCGTAATCCAACGACGTTGATGCCCCGTAGCACCGCGTGGTTGCCGGCCACCAGGCTGAAGGGCGGGACATCCTGCGAGACTGCGGAGCAGCCCCCGACAAAGGCGAAGGCGCCCATGCGGCTGAACTGATGGAAGGCGGACAGTCCGCCCACTGTGGCATGATCCTGGATGGCGACGTGTCCGGCCAGCGTCACGGCGTTGGACAGGATCACGTGATCGCCGACGCGACAGTCGTGTGCGATGTGCGTGTACGCCATGAGGAGGTTGTCCGAGCCGACTCTGGTCAATCCGGTACCGGTGGCCGTGCCGATGTTGATGGTGGCGAATTCGCGGATGTCATTGCGATCGCCGATCTCCAGGCGTGTGGGTTCCCCTTTGTACTTGAGATCCTGGGGTGCGGTCCCGATGACGACATGGTGAGAGATGCGGCAATCCGCGCCGATCGTGGTATGGCCCTCGATGACCGCGTGGCCGCCTATGGTGGTGCCCGACCCGATGATGACGTGTGGTCCTATCACGGTGAACGGGCCGATCCGCACCTTCGCGCCCAGTTGTGCGCCCTCGCTGATGATGGCCGTGGGATGGATAGTCATGCCTCGTTTTTCTCCTTCATTTCCAACAGGGTATGCTCCAGCTTTCTGATACGTTCGAGGAGTGCAGGAAGCTGCTGATACACGGCGATAACCCGCCGCCACGCACGGATGTCCATGGCCGGCAGGCCGGCCACCACGCGATTGTCACCGATGGAGCGCGTGACGCCGGTCCGGGCGGCGATGGTCACATTGTCACCTATGGTGATGTGTCCGGCGATTCCGACCTGTCCTGCAATGGTGGCCCTGGTCCCGATGCGGGTGCTGCCGGATACCCCGGTCTGCGCGACGATCAGGGAGTGATCTCCGACCCGGACATTGTGCGCGAGATGCACCTGGTCGTCGGTTTTGACACCCGTACCGATACGGGTTTCACCCAGCGTGGCGCGGTCTATGGTGTTGTTGGCGCCAAGCTCGACATCATCTTCGATAACCACCACGCCAACCTGCGGAATCTTGAAATGCCTGCTTCCATCCCAGACGAAACCGTATCCTTCAGCGCCGATCACGCTGCCTGCGTTGATAGTGACCCGATTGCCAAGACGCACTCCGTCCATGAGGACGACGTTGGGATGCAGCAGGCAGTCGTCACCGATCCGGCAGCCCGGTCCGATGACCACACCAGGGAATAGCGCGACCCGATCGCCGATCCGGCAGCCGGCGCCGATGGATACATGCGGACCCACCGCGCAGTCGGCTCCCAGCAGCACATCCTCACCCAGCACCGCGCTGGGATGAATTCCCGGCGCCGGTCGATACGGCGGGTGTAATGCGACCAGTAACTTCGCGAAAGCCAAATAAGGTTCCGCGACAAGCAATTGATGACCGGGAAACCATGGCAGTTCCACCGCGGTGATGACGGCGCCTGCGCCGGATTCCCGCAGGGCAGCTTCATACTTTGGATTGGTCAGGAAGGTCAGATCATGGGGACCAGCCTGGTCGACCGGCGCCAGGTTTGCCACCTGGAACGCCGCGTCGCCCTTGACGATTCCGCCCACGAGGGTGGCCATGCTTCCCAGGGATCGTTCCGCCATCGGTCCTCTCATACGCACACTGCCCGGCGCGGCGCCGATGCCGGCATCCGCCGCGGTTCTGTCAGTCGGCGCTTGACTTCGATTCGTTGTAGCGGCGGATCACTTCGTCCGTGATATCGCTGGTTGGATCCGCATATAGGAGCGCTGCACCGAGCTTGCTGAAGATCATCGAGTATCCCAGTTCCTTGCCCATCTGCTGGATAATGACCATGACCTCGCGATCGATTTTCTCCAGAAATTCTTTCTGCTTCCCATTCAAATCGCGATCGGCATCCTCCGCCATGCGCTTGAGGTCGATCTTGGCTCTGCGGAGTTCTTCCTCGCGATCGCTGCGCGCCGACGGTGACAAGGTGAAGGCCTGTTGCTGGAGCGTCTTTTCGAGATCCTTGATTTCCTGATTCTTGGCATCCAGCGCCTTGGTCAGTTCCGCCTCGTAACCGTTCAATGTCTTCATGCCAGCCTTGCCCGGTTCCGATTCAGCGAAGATCCGCTCCGCGTCAACATAGGCGATTTTCATGTCAGCCGCGGCGGCGGCGCCGGCCAGCAGCAACAAGACGCCGAGGGCGATCCCGGCCGTCCGACGATTCCTGTATTGATTCATAACCGTCTCACCTCTCTCGATGGTTTCATAGTCAATCAGAACAACGTTCCCAGTGTGAACTGGAAATCAGTCAGGGATTCATCTTTATATCTATCAAGTTTGTAGCCCCAGATAAAGCGGATTGGAACCCAAAATGCGGGCACATAGAAACGAAGTTCGAAGCCGGTGCTGGGCCGCATGGTGCGCAGATCGAAGGGCGCGCGGTTGCGATAGGCATCACCCGCATCGAAAAATACCACCGCCTTCAGGGGACCGGCCAGGGGGATGACCAATTCGGTGTTGAACAACAACGCCTTGTTGCCGCCGATGTTCGTTCCACTGGTGTTCTTCGGACCGATGGTATTCTGTCCGTAGCCTCTCACCGTCTGCGCGCCGCCCAGAAAATATCGCTTAAAGTAAGGGAGGTCGTGGCCGCCGTACCCGTCGGCGTAATTGACCTCGAATCGCGACGCCCACACGATCTTTCTCCCAAGAGTCTTGTAAAATGCCGTGGTCAACTCTACCCGGTAGAAGCTGTTGTCGCCCTGCAGCATGCCGCCGGCGATCTCGGTGAGAAGGGAAACCTGGTTGCCGCGGCTGGGTTCGCGCCGATTGTCCCGGCGGTCCCGCCCCAGGTATAAGGTGATGCTGCTGGTCCGGCTGCGGCCCTCCTGGCTGGTGAGATAATCGTTCTCCTCGTCCTCCCAACTGCCCCAGTCGAAATTATCCTCGTCCTCGTCTTCGTCCTCGTCTTCGTCCTCGTCATCGTCATCGCCGGTGTCTATGTCGAAGATATCGTCGATCTGGTAGGTGTACCCCAGCCGGGCGTAGATGTCATGATACACGGGCCGTCCCCCGAAGATGCTGCCGCCGATGGTCTTGTAGTCGGCGCTGGGGTAGGTCTTCTTTGTCTGCCACATGGAGAAGGAACCGTAATTGGTGGTATCGAACATATATTCATCGGTAAACCGAAACTGGAACGTGCGCTGGATCTTGCTGGTGTTCACTGTGAAGTTGAGTTCCTGTCCCTTGCCGAACAGGTTGTGCTCGGACACGCTGAACATGCCGAACAGCTTGTCGGCGCTGCTGTATCCGCCGGACAGTTGAATTTCCGTCTGGTGGTCATCGTTGACGCTGACGGTGACATCCAACTGGGTTGGATCATCGGTCGACGGCTTGATGTCCGGTTCGATGTCCTTGATGTAGCCGGTGTAATTCAGTTTCGCCAGGCCCCGCTTGAACGCGATGGTATCGAACACATCGCCCTCGTAAAGCGGCATTTGCCGGCGCAACACCATGTCCCGCGTGCGGTTGTTGCCCTTGAACTCGAGCCGCCTGAGATAGGTCTTCTCGCCTTCCCGGATGAGGAAATTGATGTCAGCGGTACGTGTCTCCTCGTTGATGGTGATATCCGGATAAACATTCACGTAGATATGACCACGCGAACCATACAGTTCAGTGAGGGTTTCCCTGACCTGGTTGACCAGCGAGCCATTGTAGATCTCACCACTGCGGATTTCCTTCTCCGCCTTGTACAGTGCGCTGGTAGCGAACATTTTGGAGGTCTTGGTCCGCTTGATGATACCCTCCACCGTCGGGGTGTCGAATACCTCATTTCCCTCGACGGTGATGTTCCCGAACCGGTACACCTCGCCCTCGATGATCGGAATCACGATATCCACTACCTTGCGAGCCTTTTTATCGTTCCGGCCGTACCTGATTTCCTCCACCTTGATTTCCGGTTCACCGATGGAAGCGTCGGCATACCCATGGTTGTGGTAATATTCCAGGACCTTGTCCAGGTCTTCCTCCATGGTTTCGCGGGAAAACTTCCCGCTGCCGGTCAACCACGACCACCACCACCGTTCGCGGGTCGATTCGAGGGCGTGCTTCAATCCCCTGAAACGGCCGCCGGCACCGAAGATCTTGTTGCCCCTGAAGGTGATGGACCTGATTCGGACCTTTTCGCCCTCGTTCACGGCAAAGGTAACACTCACCTCGTTTTCCCCGGTGTTGGTGACCAGGGGTGTGACCGTGACATAGCTGAAACTTTCCTCAATGTACTTGGCACGCAGTGCCTGCGCCGCATCGTTGATCTTGACCGGATTGTACACCGAGGGCAGCTTGAAATCGACCGCCTCCTTCAATGCATCACTCAGGGTGGAAGTACTCAACTTCTTGTTACCGGTGATGGTATAACTGCTCAGGATGGGTTTTTCCTCCACGGAATACGTAAGGATCACCCCTTGATCCGCGGATTCGGCGTCGATGGAGACATTCTTGAAAAAGCCAGAGGCAAAAATCCGGCGGGTGTCTTCCCTGATTTTGGCAAGGTCAAGCGGGTCTCCCACCGTACTGGTGATCATGAATCCAATGGTTTCGGACTCGATCACCGTATTCCCTTCGATTCTGATGTCCTTGACGATCAGGCCCGCATACTCCCCGGAATCGGCCAGAACCGTCGCCGCACTCAGCAGCATCACCGCAATCAATGCTCTGTGAATCGCTCACCTCCCTGTGGTGCACACATGGTCTGCTTCTTATACACGCGAACAGATGATTGTTCCACTGAATTATGTATGGCGGAATCGGGATCCAATTAACGCGGAGACGACCACGCGAACCGGTTACAGGTAGTCTTCATCCTCGCCCGACGTTGAGGATGACAAGACCGGATGATCGGTGATTTGCTGGAAACCCAGGTGTTCACCCGTTACCTTGATGAGGATCGAACCCCCCTCCAGGAACTGCCCCTTCAAACGGGCTTCCGCCAATGGATTCTCCACGTATGTCTGGATGGTCCGCTTGATCGGTCGGGCCCCGAACGCCGGCTCATAGCCTTTTTCAAGGAGAAATTCACGAGCATCGTCGGTGATCGTGAGGTGAAGCGCGAAATCTTTGAGCTGAATATTGAGCCGGGCGATCTGCAGGTCGATGATTTCGCGAAGATGATGCCGGTTGAGGGGATGGAAAACGATCAGGTCATCGACGCGGTTCAGGAATTCTGGATTGAACAGCTTCCTCACCTCCATGAGTACCGTGTCCTTCATCTTGTCGTAGGTAATGCTGTCGTCCTTTGGTCCGAAACCGAGCGTCGTGCCCTTCTTGATGAGTCGTGCTCCCACGTTGCTGGTCATGATGATCACCGTGTTCTTGAAGCTGACATGCCGGCCCATGCTGTCGGTGAGATGCCCGTCTTCCATGACCTGCAGCAGGAGATTGAAGACATCCGGATTGGCTTTCTCGATCTCATCCAGCAGCACCACCGAATAAGGCCGGCGGCGCACCTGCTCGGTTAACTGCCCGCCCTCGCCGTAACCGATGTAGCCCGGCGGTGATCCAACCAGTCTGGAGATTGAATGCTTCTCCATATACTCCGACATGTCGATGCGTACCAGCGCTTTTTCGTCACTGAAGAGAAACTCCGCCAGCGCTCTCGCCAACTCCGTCTTGCCGACGCCGGTAGGGCCGAGAAACAGGAATGTACCGATGGGCTTGCGGGGATCCTTGAGGCCGGCCCGCGAGCGCCTGATGGCCCTGGTGATGATGGAGATGGCTTCATCCTGCGCGATGATTCGCTTGTGAATGTTTTCCTCCATGTTCAGCAGCCGCTGCGTTTCCTCCTCCTCGATCCGATGAATGGGAATGCCGGTCCAGCGTGACACCACATACGCGATGTCCTCGCGCCCAACCGGCAATTCCTTGACAAGGGCGTTCTCGTTGCGCTTGGCCGTGAGCGTCCTCAGCCGATAGTGCAACTCGTCCCGCTGCTTGCGGAGTTCCGTCAGTTTCTCGAACGTGTTGTTGCGCACCGCCTCGGTGATGCACTGATCGACCGTCACCATCTCGGCTTCCAGTTCCTTGATGGTCTTGGGCAATTTCATTGCATCCAACCGGACCCGGCTGCCGGACTCGTCCATCACATCGATGGCCTTGTCAGGGAGATTGCGGTCGGTGATATACTGATCGGCGAACTTCACGGCGTACAGCAGCCCTTCATCATCGTACCTGACGCGGTGATGCGCCTCGTACTTGTGCTTCAGTCCCTGGAGTATCCTGAGCGTTTCCTCGCTGTTTGGCGCTTCCACCTTGATGGTCTGGAAACGCCGCTCCAGCGCGCCGTCCTTCTCGATATGCTTGCGATACTCATCCAGCGTGGTGGCGCCGACACACTGGATTTCTCCCCTGGACAGGGCCGGTTTCAACATATTCGACGCATCGATCGAGCCCTCGGCGGCGCCAGCGCCCACCAGGGTGTGAATCTCATCGATGAAGATGACCACGTTGGGCGTCTTCTTCAATTCCTTGATCACCGTCTGCAACCGCTCCTCGAACTGGCCGCGGTACTTCGTGCCGGCCACCAGCGCCGCCAGGTCAAGGGCGATGATCCGCTTCTCTTCAAGTATCTCCGGCACTTCCTTGTTGACGATCTTCTGCGCCAATCCTTCCACGATGGCGGTCTTGCCCACCCCCGGCTCGCCGATCAGCACCGGATTGTTCTTGGTGCGCCGCGCCAGGATCTGCATCATGCGCTCCATCTCCAGCTCGCGGCCGATCACCGGATCCAACTCGTCATCCTCGGCCAACTGGGTCAAATCCCGGCTGAAGGAATCGAGTACCGGTGTCCGCGATGCTTCCTGGCTCTTCACCTGAGGCGCGCCGGCGATCTCTGCCACGAGCCTCCTGGCGGCGTGATAATCGACGCGGAAATCCCGCAACACCTTACCCGCTCGTCCCTCGCGCTCATGGATCAGGGCCAGCAACAGATGCTCGGTCCCCACATGCGTGTGCCCCATGTTCTTGGCCTCATGAATGGCGGTGCTCAATACTTTCTTGGCAAGATCGGTGAAGGGTATCTCGCGCCGCACGAACCCCATGTGCGGACTCCGAAAGATGTGTTTCTCTATGTGCAGGCGAACATTGTCCGGGCTGATCTGCATCTTCAGGAGAACCCTGATACCCACGCCGTTGCCTTCCTTGATCATCCCCAGCAGGATGTGCTCGGTGTCCAGGGCGCTGTGATTGAGCCGCTCCGCTTCCTCCCGCGCCAGCGCGATGACCTTCCTGGCTCTTTCGGTAAACTTCTCGAGCATGACGTGTCTCCTCTCTGCCCACCGCTATCCTACAGGAAAATTCTGCCGTCTACCATTCTAACAGTTTTGTCACTCAATTGTGCCAGGTCATGGTTATGAGTCACCAGAATGCAGGTGAGCCGGCGCTCTCGGTTGATGGTGAGCAGGAGTTCATGAATGCCTTTGCTGGTGGTGTTGTCCAGGTTGCCCGTCGGTTCATCCGCCAGCAGGATTCGGGGTTCATTGACCAGCGCCCGTGCCAGCGCCACCCGCTGCTGCTCCCCGCCGGAGAGCTGGGTCGGCTTGTGACCCAGACGGTGCGCCAGTCCCACTTCAGTGAGGATGGCGGTGGCGCGGTCCCGGGCCTGTGCCTTGGACGCCCGGTTGATGAGCTGCGGCATCATGGTGTTCTCCAGGGCGGTGAATTCGGGCAACAGGTGGTGAAACTGGAACACGAATCCGATCTCACGATTGCGCAACGCCGCCCGGTCATTGACATTCAATTGCCAGGCATCGCGGCCGCCGATGAAGACAGCGCCGGCGGTGGGTTGATCCAACAGCCCGATGATGTGCAGCAGGGTGCTCTTGCCCACGCCGGATGCGCCTATGACGGCGAGTATCTCACCCGCCGCGATTTCCAGGTCGATTCCGCGCAACACCTCGATGACCGACCCATCGATGGTGAAGGATCGCTCCAGGTGATCGCAGCGGATGGCCGGCCCGTCACTCATATCGGATCGCCTCCACTGGATCGAGCTTGGCCGCCTGGCTGGAAGGGAACAGGGTGGCCACGAAGCTGATGAGCAGCGAGGCGGCGCAGATGAGGAGCACGTCGGAGACCTGTACGTCGAACGGCAGATAGGAGAAATAATAGACATCACCCTGCAGCCTGATGAGCTTGTAGGTGTCTGCCACGTAACAGACCACGATGCCAAGGATGCTGCCGATGACCGTTCCGACCACTCCGATGACCATGCCCTGGACCATGAATATCCACATGATGCCTCGCGGCGTGGCGCCCATGGCATTGAGTATTCCTATGTCTTTGTTCTTTTCCATCACCATCATGGTGAGTGTGCCGATGATGTTGAAAGCGGCCACAACCACGATCAGCACCAGAATGACGAACATGGCCACTTTTTCCAGCTTCAGAGCTGAAAAAAACGAGCGGTTCATCTCGATCCAGTCGCGCACCCAATATTTGAAACCTATGCGATGCTGGATGGCGTCGGTAACGGCCCGCACCTTGAAGATATCTTCGACCCGCACCTCGATCCCGCTGGTAGCGCCACCCATCCTGAACAGGCCGCGGGCTGTCTCGATGTTGATGTATGCGAGGCTGGAGTCATACTCGTACATGCCGGAGGTGAAGATTCCCGTGACCCGGAATGAGCGCAGCCTGGGCATCATTCCGCCCGGCGTCAGGGTTCCGGCCGGGATCATCACCCGCACCACGTCATGCAGGCGCGCCCCGAGACTCTTGGCGACCTCTTCACCGAGGATGATACCGGGCTCCCTGGGATCGTCCGTTGCCAGGCTCTCCAAGGTGCCGTCGGTCATGTAGTCCGCCAGTTCGGATACCTCGGTCACCGTGCCGGGATCGACACCCTTGATCAAAATGCCGTCATTGCGGTTGCCCCGGCCGATCAGGATCTTGCTGTACAAAAAGGGCGCGGCGCCGGTCACCCCTTCGACGGACTTGATGGTCGCCAACACCCCTGCTTCGTCTTCCAGGACCGCGGCGGGATCGGACTGCAACACCATGATATGGGCGTTGGTCCCAAGGATTTTGTCCCGCAGCTCGATCTCGAACCCGGTCATGACCGCCAGGACGATGATGAGCGCCGCCACCCCCAGGATGACGCCGAAAATGGAGATGAGAGTGATGACTGAAATGATGGTCTGCTTGCGTTTGGCCCGTAAGTACCGAAGCCCTATGAACCACTCGTAGCGCATGCTCTCAGAAATCCCCGCCGGCCGATCCGCGGTCGCTCAGGTCGGAAGGCTCTGGTCGACATGCACCGGGTGTCACGTTCTCAGTCCTGAAGCCGAAGGTATGCCTGGATGAATTCATCCAACCGGCCGTCCAG
>JAFGDC010000125.1 GCA_016932295.1 candidate division CSSED10-310 bacterium | reverse complement strand
TCGCATAAGAATGCGCGGATCGCATAAGAATGCGCGGATCGCATAAGAATGCGCGGATCGCATAAGAACGCTGCTCTTCCGCGTTCGCAGGTTCATGCGCCGGTCGCGATTCAAACGCGCCGGGTTAATCCCGTTTATCCATGTCTTTTACCCGCGCTAGGCTATGCAGCCGGCCCGCAAGGTGTTACTATGCTGCATTATTGCGTAAACGTGGAAAGGAAAAGATGTGAGCGCAAGGATCTCGGTGATTGTACCAGCCAAGAACGAGGCGGGCTCCATCGGCCCGGTGCTTGACGGAGTGCTCCGGTACGCCGACGAGGTGATCCTGGTGGACGGTCATTCCACCGACAGGACCGTTGAATTGGCGCGCGAGAAAGGCATCACGGTGGTTCGTGATTCGGGGCGCGGCAAGGGCGCCGGGTTGCGGCGCGGCATCGATGAGGCGACCGGAGACATCCTGGTGTTCATCGATGGCGATGGCTCTCATGAGCCGGCGGATATCCCGAACCTGGCGGCGCCGATCGTGGCCGGTGATGCCGACCTGGTCATCGGGTCGCGGTTGTTGGGCGGCAGCGAAGAACTGCATGGCAACCTGTCGAACTACCTGAGGATGGTGGGCGCCGGGTTCATCACCCTGATCATCAACCTGCGCTGGAAGCAGGAACTGACCGATGTGGAGAATGGTTTTCGCGCTGTATCAGCGACCGTGGCGAGGAAGTTGGATCTTCGCGCGGATGATTTCGACATCGAGCAGGAGATGGTGATGAATGCGCTGCGCCGCGGCTGCCGGGTGCGCGAGGTGCCCAGTCACGAATTCAAACGTTCCGCCGGCTGTTCGAAATTGCCCACCTGGAAGGGATTCAAATTTTTATGGAGATTGTTCCTGGGATTGTTCAGGTGACGTCATGAGAGTGTTTATGTGCAATCCACCCGCCGCCGATGGAGTGCGGATCGTAAGAGAAGGCAGATGCATGCAGCGGCAGGGAGCCTGGACGGCAGTCTGGGCGCCGGTGACCCTGGCCCTGGGGGCGGCGGTTCTGCTCGAGCAGGGTCACGAGGTGATCCTGCACGACTGCATAGTCGAAGAGATCGATTACGCGGGAGTGCAGCGGATTGTCGCGGAATTCAAGCCGGATGTGGTGGTGATCAACACGGCAACTCCTTCCATCGAGAGTGATCTCGGCACTGCCCGTATCATCAAGCAGGTCGATAAACGGGTTTTCACCGCGGCGCTCGGTATCCACGTGACCGTATTCGCGGCGGAAAATCTGCGGGATTATCCCGAATTGGATGCCGTTATCCGGGGTGAACCGGAATTCACTATCCGGGATCTGGTGGCGGCACTGGCCTCGGGAGAATCATTGGACGGAATCGAGGGACTCTCCTTCCGGCGCAATGGTGGGGTGGCGGCCAATCCGGATCGTCCCCGTATTGCCTCCCTTGATCTCCTGCCGTCACCTGCCTGGCAACTGGTGCAGCGACATCTCTATCGTATGCCCTTCATGGATCAGCCATTCCTGCTCATCCCCACTGGCCGCGGCTGCCCCTACCAGTGCCGCTTCTGCGCTGATCCAACCTTTTACGGGCACACCCTGGCCACGCGGTCACCTCGCCGGGTGGTGGACGAAATGGTCTGGATCAGGGATACATTCGAGATAATGGATTTCCTGTTCTGGTCGGAATCATTCACCATCAACGCCCGGTATGCCATGGCAGTGGCGGAGGAGATCCTGCGTCGGGGAGGGCGCTTCCGGTGGGTCTGTAACAGCCGCGTGGACAATGTCGACCTGGAACTTCTCATCGCCCTTAAGAAGGCAGGCTGCTGGATGATCGGGTACGGTATCGAGGTTGGAACCCAGGCCATCCTGGACAGGATGCACAAGGGAACGACCCTGGAACAAGCCCATCGGGCCGTCCGTCTGGCGCATACGGCCGGGCTCGAGGTGACAGGACATTGCGTGTTGGGGTATCCGGGAGAAACCAGGGAGATGGTGGAACGTACCATCGATTTCACTCTGGAACTGGACCTGGATTTCGCCCAATACTATTGCGCCGTGCCGTTTCCCGGCGCGGAACTGTATGAGGAGGCACGCGCGGCGGGTTGGATAGTAAGCGATGACTGGTCGCGATTCGAACAGAATTTTTCCGTGCTGACCACCGGTATGCTCGCTGCCGAAGATGTGATGGAATTACGGCGGAAGGCGTTCAGGAAATTTTATATGCGTCCCAAAACGGTCCTCAGAACCATCCGCCGTCTTCGCTCGAGAGCGCAGGTGCTGAAGTTTCTGAGCATGGTCCGGGATTTTATCACCTGGGTGTAGTGTGAGTGAGCTGCGGGAAGAAATCAGGCGTCATTTCGATGCCATTGCGCCGCGCTACGACGAATACAAACGTCACAGCAATTACTACTATGACCAGCTTAAAAAATTGTACAAGGATCTGGCTGGCGAGAATCCCGGCGCGGTGCTGGAAATCGGATGCGGAACCGGCGATATAATCGCGGCCCTGGCGCCCCGCCGCGGTCTGGGGATCGACCTGAGCGAGGGTATGATCGTCCTGGCCCGCGGCAAGCACGCCGGCGCCGCTCACCTGGAATTCCAGGTGGGGGAAGCGGAGCGGCTGGATATCGAGGAACGATTCGACCTCATCATCATGCCCGACGTGGTGGAGCACCTGTACGATGTGGGCGAAGCATTCCGGAGCGCCCTCCGGCACCTGGCACCCGGCGGCCGGCTCATCGTGTCCCTGGCCAACCATCGCTGGGAGCCGGTGCTGCAACTCCTGGAAAAGGCGGGTCATAAAATGCCCGAGGGGCCGCATTCATGGCTCGATGACCAAAGGCTTTCCAGGCTTTTTTCGAAAACTGGAATTCTCGTAGCGGAACAGGGGTATCGCTGCCTCATTCCTGCCCGAGTCCCAATGGCGGACAGGATCAATGCCCGGTTCCACAAGGTTCCACTCCTCCGCGGCCTGGGTTTGATCCGCTTCTTCGTTTGTATCCCGGCCTGAACGGGACACTTCAGGTCGTCCAGGGTAACCCATGGCCGGCTGGTATGGTCACAACGAAAAAAAGAATCTTTTTCGTTCGATTTGAATCCTACCGTGCGAAGTTTTAGGATTGTGACGAGGTGATTCATGCCGACTGCATCGGAACGTGTTGAAACAGTAAACCGGGTGCCACTCAAGGAGAAACGAATGGACTGGATTTGGATGGTCCTGATCCTGTGCGGATGGTTTTTTGTAATGGGCTATCTGCTACCCAAGCTGGGTGTGCAGACGTGAATGTCCGGTGCGTGCCGGATCGAGGATCGATCTGAAAAAATCGAAATGACCACGTCAGAGAATACACACAACTCGATAGATTAGAGGTGGGGGATGCCTATTTACGAATATCGCTGCGATGAATGTGACCGCATTTTCAGCGCCATACGGCAGGTGGGTCAAAATGCCGAGGGGTTGGTCTGCCCGCGCTGCGGCGGAACGCAGATAAACAAGGTTTTCTCGATGTTTGCGGCGAAGAGCGGCCAGGGCGGCGGCGACAAGGGAGGATCCTGCCGGCCCTCCGGACATGGGTGAGGTATCTGACGGCGGCGGGTCGCTGCTCCATGCCCAAGTGGGATCGGGACGCGCTGAGTGCGGCTGGTCTCCGGCTTGCCCATTCGCTGCTGACCAGGGTCGAACAAGGATTTCGGGACATGAAGACCAGTTCGGCGGATGGATCGCTCTGTCACCGGAAGATGCTGCTATTCTTGGCTGTATTGCGTGTTTTTTTTCGCCTTCGCGGCCATGGCTCCCGCACCGCGCGAATACCAGTGTGTCAGGACTCGGCACCAATCATCCTGCCCTGTCCCCGGAAACCACTCCCTCGAGCTTGCGGGAGATGGTTCCGTTCAGGTGGGTTTTTTGCTGGCTATCTTGTCAAATTCTGATATTTTAAAAGGCTTCACGGACAGGATGAAATACCGGCTCCAACTTCGTTGAATCCTCGATACCGGTTCGAAGCAGGTAGCGGATTGCCGTCCATGTCCAGGATTCTTTCGCGCGCCTATCGCCATTGCGGGTGCACCGGCTGCGGACCGCGCGCGACTTCACGAGTGGAGGCATGTATGCATTTTCCAAATCTTCAGATTATTCATCGCCCCAAGACAGTCAGCGATGCAGTACATTTTCTTACGGCTGAAAGTGGTAGTACCAGGATAATTGCCGGCGGCACCTCCAGGGCGATGGCGGTCCGTAGGGATACAACCGCACTGGTGGATATCTGGACGCTCGCTCTCGATTCAATCGAGGAGGCGGAGGGTCGGATCCGGATCGGCGCAGGAGCGACACTGGCCCAGGTGGCTCGTCATCCGGGATTGAACC